>CAZLLL010000076.1:0-9502 GCA_964560255.1 uncultured Methylomonas sp. | reverse complement strand
TGAATACGAACAAAAATCCTGCGTCAGTTGCTCAACTTATTTCGTGCCCATTCCTTATCAATGAGGGGACTGAACGGTAGAGTGTTAAATCTGTTCTAAATAATCGCAAAGCAATTCATACATATTACGTTTCATAATTAATTATACAGGTTATAAAAAAGCATAAGGGAGCTGGAAATAAATAATCGTCCAGTATTGGGCAGGATTTTTGTTCGTATTCAAGGCGTAGTAACCGGCGCATAGCAAGCTACGTAACTGTTACTACAACGCAGAAGACGGACAAAAAGACCAGCAATATTGGATGATTATTTGTTTCCATCTCCCTAGGGTGCATTCTATGCACCTGAAGATGTTCAGCGGAACTACGGTGTGATCTAGGGCATCCAAATAAACAACCAATTGATATTAAATAATAATAGTCGAAATTCATTCAAAAAATAAAGCACCAAATGGAATGAAGTCATAAAAATTCAATCAATTCAATGGTTTAAAATATTTCCAAAACTGCATTATTATCACCGATCGGCCCGGTTCATATTTCAATAGTTTTTTATTCTAACTATTTGTTTTTTATTGCTCATTGTATTTTAGGCGAACGTTCACGCCTGAGTTCTCATTTGTAATAAATCCTCTTTATGCTAGTTTTGTTTTTGGCAATGCTATTGAACAAGCGATATCAGCCCTGTACAGGAAAAAACAAATCTAACGCAAACGCGTGGTGCCATCTCTTCTTCTGGTATGAGGAGCGGGCTTTTTCTTTACTTTTTCAGGTTTTTTTCGGTAAATAACAATAATCTGGCCTATACTTTGAATAAGCTCGGCGTTAGTTTCAGAGCAAATTTGTTGTTGAATTTGTTTGCGCGTTTCTCTTTCTGCACGAATTTTGATTTTAATCAGTTCGTGAGTGTTAAGGGTAAGCTCAATTTCCTTATTGACTGCTTCGGTCAAGCCCGCTTGCCCAATCATAATAACGGGTTTTAATTTATGAGTCAGGGTTTTCATTTGTTTTAATTGTGCAGAATTCACTCTGTATTTCCTTTAAAGAATATATAATGAGTTTAATTGTATCTTATTTAAATTTACTGGCAGCTCTTAATAAGTCTAGCAATTTAAGAATGACTTAGAATCGGGGTTTACTGGTCAATTTAAAATCTGGATATGTTTAATTTTACACTAAAATATATGGCACGAAGCAAAAGTAGTCATCAATGGATGCAGGAGCACCTTAATGATAAATATGTTAAGCAGGCAAAAGTGCTTGGTTATCGCTCCAGAGCAACGTTTAAACTAATTGAAATCATCGAAAAAGATAAGTTAGTCAAATCGGGCATGAATGTTGTCGATTTAGGCGCGGCACCTGGGGGGTGGTCTGAATATGTACGCAATATAGTGGGTAAAAAACAAAAAGTCATTGCGCTGGATATTTTGGCTATTGAACCTATTGGTGGGGTGGATATTATTCAGGGAGATTTTAGAGAAAATGAAGTTTACGAGAAGCTTAATATTCTTTTAGAGGGCGTACCGGTTGATGTGGTTCTGTCTGATATGGCTCCTAATCTGAGTGGTAATAAAGCAATTGATCAACCCAGTGCTATGTATTTATGTGAATTGGCGCTTGAAACAGCACAGGCAATTTTGGTTGAGGGCGGCTCATTTTTAGTGAAAGTTTTTCAGGGAGCAGGTTTTGAAGAGTATAAAAAACAATTAGCCGCTTCATTTGATAAAACTTTAATTAGAAAGCCAAAATCCTCTAGGGCACGAAGTAATGAGGTTTATATTTTAGGGAAGGGCTTTAAAAAGTAATAAAGACCCTTATAATATTTAAATGGTTCCCAGTATATTCTATGCTGGGTAATGAGAGATAAGTTAGTAGTGATAAGCTCTGATGTATACTCTTTTTTTGGGAAGGGCCGCTCCGGCTAGGTGCAAAGAATTGAACGATATGTTTAAAAATATACTTTTATGGGGTGTCATCGCTGTCGTTTTGATGTCTGTTTTTAATAATTTTGGTCCTCAAGGAGTACAAAAGGATTCAGCATTGTCTTACTCGCAGTTTATTGATGCGGTACAGGCGGGACAAGTACAAGAAGTTGTTCTGGATGATGAAAATGGCATTAAGGGGAAATTGCAAAGTGGTCAGGAATTTACTTCTTATGCGCCCAATGACCCACATTTGGTCGATGACTTATTAGCAAATAATGTCGTTATAAAAGCTCAACCTGCCGCTGAAGAATCCATGTTGATGCAAATTTTTATCTCATGGTTTCCAATGATATTGCTGATCGGGGTATGGGTTTTCTTTATGCGCCAAATGCAGGGTGGCATGGGAGGGAAGGGCGGTCCCATGAGCTTTGGTAAAAGCAAAGCGAGACTGCTGGAGGAAGACCAGATTAAAGTCACTTTTGCAGATGTTGCAGGATGTGATGAAGCCAAAGAAGAAGTAGAAGAAATGGTGGATTTTCTAAAAGATCCAGGGAAATACCAGAAATTGGGTGGAAAAATACCGCGTGGTGCTTTATTGATAGGTCCTCCTGGAACAGGAAAAACCTTGATAGCTAGGGCAATTGCTGGAGAAGCAAAAGTACCCTTTTTCACTATCTCAGGTTCTGATTTTGTGGAAATGTTTGTGGGCGTTGGAGCATCGCGTGTCAGAGATATGTTTGAGCAGGCAAAGCAGCACTCTCCGTGTATTATTTTTATTGATGAAATTGATGCTGTTGGTCGTCAGCGTGGCGCGGGTTTAGGTGGCGGAAATGATGAACGTGAGCAAACCTTGAATCAGTTATTGGTCGAAATGGACGGCTTTGAAGGTAATGAAGGGGTTATTGTTATCGCAGCAACGAATAGACCCGATGTACTTGATGCCGCTTTATTACGCCCTGGACGCTTTGACCGACAAATCACGGTGGGCTTACCCGATATAAAAGGTCGCGAAAGAATTTTAAGTGTACATATGAACAAAGTCCCCGCTGCTGATGATGTCGAAGTCAAATATATCGCGCAAGGCACACCGGGATTTTCTGGAGCTGACTTGGCTAATCTTGTCAATGAGGCGGCTTTGTTTGCAGCCAGGATGAATAAACGCCTAGTTAGTATGTCCGACCTGGAAAAAGCCAAAGATAAAATTATTATGGGGACGGAAAGACATTCCATGGTCATGGATAAAAAAGAAAAGCAAATGACGGCTTATCATGAGGCAGGACATGCGATTGTTGGTAAAATTGTACCTGAGCATGACCCCGTCTATAAAGTGAGTATCATGCCGCGTGGCCGTGCTTTGGGGGTGACTATGTTCTTGCCTGAAAAAGATCAATACAGTGCCAGTAAATGTAAATTAGATAGCATGATTTCCAGCTTATATGGTGGACGTGTTGCCGAAGAACAGATTTTTGGCTGGGAGCAGGTTTCCACTGGGGCTTCCAATGATATAGAGCGAGCGACAGAGCTTGCGCGTAATATGGTGACCAAATGGGGGTTGTCACAGCGCCTAGGGCCTTTAGCTTATAGTGAAGAAGAAGGAGAAGTGTTTTTAGGGCGCTCGGTGACTCAGCATAAAAGTGTGGCAGATGAAACTTCACACACGATTGATGAAGAAATACGTTCGATTATTGACAAAAACTATGAGCGTGCCGAAAAAATTCTTAAAGATAATGAAGATATTTTACATGCGATGTCTGATGCATTAATGAAATATGAAACTATTGATAAGGACCAAATTAATGATTTAATGGCACGCAGACCTGTTAAAGATCCTGAAGGATGGGATGATGATTTGCCGCCAAATCGTGGTGTTAACGTTGAAAGGCCGGTTAAAGGACAAGGTACGGGTGCGGCAAATGCAAATATAGCTTAAAGATAAGTAGAGGTATGACTAATATTGAAAAGGGAGAGGCTAAAGCCTCTCCCTTTTTTGTAATAGATAACAAGGAAATAGATAGATGAAAAAGAAATATTTTGGAACAGATGGCATCCGTGGCACAGTGGGCGAATCACCGATTACACCAGATTTTTTCCTCAAATTAGGTTGGGCGACGGGACGTGTGTTTGCCGAAGAA
Source organism: uncultured Methylomonas sp. (assembly GCA_964560255.1). Classification (GTDB taxonomy): domain Bacteria; phylum Pseudomonadota; class Gammaproteobacteria; order Methylococcales; family Methylomonadaceae; genus Methyloprofundus. The sequence continues at coordinate 5,447 of CAZLLL010000076.1, read as the reverse complement.
GGAAACGGTTTTGTCCTGGTTGGGAAAGACACGCGTATTTCAGGCTATATGTTTGAGTCCGCTTTAGAGGCAGGGCTTTCAGCAGCAGGGGTTAATACCAGTCTGTTAGGGCCTATGCCGACACCTGGCATTGCCTATTTAACGCGAACATTTCGCGCCCAGGCAGGTATTGTGATTAGTGCTTCACATAACCCATATTATGATAATGGCATAAAGTTTTTTTCCACTGAAGGTGTCAAATTAGCTGATGCACTAGAACATAAAATTGAGTACTACCTTGATCAGCCTATGACAACAGTCGCATCGGATAAGCTAGGAAGGGCTAAACGCATAACGGATGCAGCAGGTCGATATATAGAATTTTGTAAGGCAAGTATTCCTGCAAGCATTGATTTTAACGGGCTTAGAATTGTTGTTGATTGTGCTAATGGCTCGACTTATCATATCGCACCGCATGTTTTTACTGAGGTTGGGGCAGAAGTCATTAAAATCGCTTCAGATCCTGATGGCTTAAATATAAATGAAAAGTGTGGAGCAACAAACCCAGAGCAGTTAAAAGAAGCCGTTATTGAGTTCCGTGCAGACCTTGGAATAGCATTAGATGGTGATGGCGACCGCCTGATCATGGTGGATCATAAGGGGGAAGTTGTCGATGGCGATGAGTTAATTTTTATTATCGCAAAAGCGCGTAAAACGGCGGGAATGTTTAAAGGCCCAGTAGTCGGTACTTTAATGAGCAATTTAGGTATGGAACATGCACTTAAAAAGATAAACCTCGACTTACTGCGCGCTAATGTGGGTGATCGTTATGTAATGGAATTAATGAAACAGCATAAAAGCATCTTAGGTGGAGAAGGTTCTGGGCATATCATTTGCCTGGATAGGACAACGACAGGAGATGGTGTCGTTGCTGCATTGCAAGTATTGGCTGAAATGCATAAAACAGAAAAATCGCTTTATGAATTAAAATCAGAGATGAGCAAATATCCGCAGGTCTTACTGAATGTAAAAATCAATAAAAAAGTAAACCTTGATGATAACGAGGCGATTCAAAAAGCGGTAAAACGAGTAGAGAAGGCCTTGGGTGATAAGGGACGAGTCTTGCTAAGAGCATCAGGCACAGAGCCTTTGATTCGTGTCATGGTGGAAGGCGCAGATGAAGATAAAGTCAATGAGTACGCGCATTCTTTAGTCGGTGATGTCAAGAATGCAATCACTGCTTGAAATAATAGGAAATTATAGTTATCATAAGCGGTTTATTTGATTCTGGAGTTCGTGATGCGTAGAAATCTTGTTATTGGCAACTGGAAAATGAAAATTAATCATCGAAGTGCACAAAAGCTTGTCGATGATTTGATTGCAGGGTTGCCTGTAGAAGATGCTGATCTAGCTGTTTGCCCTCCATATTTGTATATACCGGAAGTTTGTCAGCGTTTAGCCGATACTTCAATTAGCTGTGGTGCTCAAAATGTAGCAACACATTCCGAAGGAGCATACACGGGCGAAATAGCGGCTGTTATGCTGAAAGATTTTAATTGCAAATATGCGATAGTCGGACATTCGGAGCGTAGAGCAAATTATGCAGATACTGATTCTACAGTTGCACAGCGGTTTCAGCAGGCTCTCGAAGCAAATATAATCCCTGTTCTTGCTATTGGTGAATTACTGGAAGAGAGAGAGCAAGGTATCACTTTTGATGTGGTTGCAAAACAACTGAATGCCGTTATTGATTTTGCAGGCATAGAAAGTTTTAAAAATGCCGTGATTGCTTATGAACCTGTATGGGCGATAGGAACAGGATTGACGGCATCGGCTGAACAGGCACAAGAAGTACATTTCTCTATTCGCCAATTACTAGCGGATAAAGATCAGCAAATTGCAGAAAAAATTCAGATTATCTATGGTGGCAGTGTCAAACCACAAAATGCAGTCGCTTTATTTGCACAGCCCGATATAGATGGCGCTTTAGTAGGTGGAGATTCGTTAAGTGCGGACTCTTTTTTAAAGATTTACTCTTCGTTTCAAAAATAAAATGTATCAAGTTATTATCGTAGGTCATGTTTTAGTTGGTTTAGCCGTTATTGGGCTAGTATTAATACAGCATGGAAAAGGTGCTGATGCCGGTGCTGCTTTTGGTAGTGGTTCATCAGGTACCGTATTTGGTGCACAAGGATCCGCTTCATTTTTATCTAGAACAACAGCCGTACTAGCCGCTGTTTTTTTTAGCACAAGCTTAAGTTTAGCTGTGCTAAGTGGTAATGTTGGTAGTGATGCAGACATTATGGATGTACCTGTTGTTGATCAGGCTGAAATGGAAGTTCCTAGTATTGAAGGTGATCAACCTATAGTTGCAATACCTATGTCTACTACAGAAGAATTGCCGCAAATTGTCGATGAAGAAATGCTTATAGACGTAGAGCAGGCAATTGACATACCTGTTGTTGTCGAAGATGCATTACCACAAATTTCAGATGAAATAATTGTTATTGAAGATGAAGTTGTAATACCTTAAATTAACTAGCCGATGTGGTGAAATTGGTAGACACGCCATCTTGAGGGGGTGGTGACGCAAGTCGTGCCGGTTCAACTCCGGCCATCGGCACCAAATTATAGAATCATACCGTGTCATATGGTATTTAAACCCGCAGGCTGAAAGGCTTAGCGGGTTTTTTTATGTCTTATGCTGTATCATGGGAACCCATGAAAGACCCACAATATGTTGGTATTTTTGTTGGTATTCCTATTATTGAAAGGTGAAATACCAACAAATATACCTACAGAGCTTATTAAATAAGGGGCAAGCCATGCTAGTTGGCACGACTATAAGAAAAGCAAAACCATCAGATAAGCAAAGGAAGCTAATTGATGGTGAAGGACTATATTTACTTATCACTGTGCCAAGTGGCAAGTTGTGGCAAATGGCCTATAGATATGAAGGTAAGCAAAAAACTTTATCTTTAGGGAAATATCCATACATTTCATTATCTGAGGCACGAACCAAAGCCGAGGAAGCACGAAAAGGCTTAGCAAAAGGAATCAAAAAGGCTTTAAAAGAAACCAAACGCGGGGAACTGGCTAACAGCTTTGAAATCATAGCCAGGGAATGGCATCAAACGCACATGACCAGCAAATCAGAAGGTCATGCTAAGAAAGTCTTACGGTTTTTAGATAAGGATGTTTTTCCCTGGTTAGGAAAGAAGCACTTGGCCAGTATCGAAGCACCCGAAATATTAAAGGTATTAAGAATTATTGAAAGCCGTGGTGCAAATGATCTAGCGCATACGGTAAAGCGAATTATTGGCCAGGTTTTCCGTTATGCTTAAGGCGCATTGAGTAACAAAGCCCCCTGTATAGCCATAAGAAGCGCGTAAGATTTCACCTATCTTTACAGGTTCAATAATGGCCGCATGATGGGAAGCAATAGCTGGGGTCAATGCCCCTTGTAAATCGGGCACAGGATTTCTATTTGCTCGGCCTGTTGCTTAAAGCTAATGTTAAGACCTGGTGAAGTAAGACGGGCTGAATGGTCAGAAATTGACTTAGGAACGTGCATGAAATAACTTGAGCAACTAACTTGTCTTTTTATCCGTCTTCGGTGTTGCACAAACAGTTACGTAGCCTGCTATGCGCTTGTTTGTGCGCCTTGAAGACAAGCAAAAATCCTGCGTTAGTTGCCCAACTTATTTCGTAACCATTTAGCCGTTCATTAACATACTAATTTATATAGATAATACCCATATTCCAGCAGTAAATAACCACTGCAAGTCATTGAAGTTTTGAATCAGAAATGATGAAAAATAATTTCAGAGAAATATTGAGAAATAATTTACAGTTAAATTAACAGGTTAAGCTTATAGGGGGTAGGTGAGCGGTTACATCAAATGATTGCTAATGGTTATACATGGACATCTGGCACTAGTACCTCACTTCTTAAGTAATCAATAATAAAAAAATTTTTAATTATTATAAAACAACTGCTTACCTATATTTAAAGTATCGCGCATTTAAGGGGTGAGGTACTAGTGGTTATATCGGCTATGTTTATGCTAATCAGGATTCTGATAATGACACTTTAATAGATGGTTTTGAAAACCTGATAGGTACTTGTGTCAATAATCCAGATAGTGATGGTGATGGTGATGGAACACCCGATAATGAACATATATTAGATTACCCACGCAGTGAACTAATACTTGGTGCATCAACTTTAATCAGTCACCCTTGGCAAGATAATGCAGTAGGAACTGTTTATACCAATAATTCATGGAATTATGCACTGGGTTATCATTTTACTCCGCTCGCTAATGGCACTATTGATCAGTTAGGAGGGTATTTTAATGGCGCAAAACAAGTCAAACTATTTAATAAGACATCGGGAGCCTTGTTAGCCCAGACAACTGTTTCTTCAACAAATAACTGGAGTTATACTAATATTTCTCCGGTCACTGTGCAGGCTAACCAAACGTATACCGTTGCCGTCTATATGGCTGGCTCGGGAGCCTCTTATCGGTATTCCGGATCATCAATGTTTCCTATGACAGTCGGTGGAAATTTACGCATTGAATCCTCAACCTATGCTTATACAGGGAGTCAGCCGGATCGTATTCCGACAAATACAGTTAACTCACATTATATGTATGGACAAGCAGATGTAAGATTTATACAAAATTAAGAAAACACTGAGTGTAAAACCTGACAAGAAATATATTTTGTCAGGTTTTACACCACAGGTTATTTTATACTTGAAGATTGGAGAAATAAGCAGATGAAAATAATATTAAGCGTCATTTTGTTAATAGAGTCACTGTTATCTATACAGGTATGGGCGGACGTTCCCAATTATGATACGTCTACTCGAATTATAAGCTTTCCTAAGGTGATATTTGATTCCAAAGATACATATATTGATACACAGCTAAGATTGAATCAGGATGGTAGCTGGGATCTTTTGGCCATTGAAGCAGAGCCACAGCTAAATTTAACGGGGGACTGGAGTGGTGAAATACAAGAAGCAGGTGATTTTAGTGCAACACTCATTCATGTCGCTTATATTAAAATGTCTCTGGTTCAAAATAGAAATAAGTTAACAGGAACTGTAGAGTTTTTCAGATCTTGTTACGGCTCTTTTGAACAGTGCCAAAAAATGGGCGAAATTATTGGTATAGTCAATGGGAGAGATATTTCTTTTTCAATTATATTAGATGATTTTTCAGAAATTCAATACAGAGGCACTGTTTCCGATAATTATCGTACTTTGGATGTGATTGGGCCTAGAGCTATTGAAGGCATTGATAAGCAAGTACCTTGGGCGATTGTTCGGCAAGACTAAAAGATAACAATCGGTAATAGCAGGGGCGGTGTTAATCCGACTGTCAACTGTGTAAACAGCGGGCAGCGATTCAGCGTATTTTACATTTTTTCACATATAGCCACGTTCAGTTTTCGCA
>CAZLLL010000075.1:0-9537 GCA_964560255.1 uncultured Methylomonas sp. | reverse complement strand
AATTTTAAAAAACATTATTTCAACTTAGCCTATACGTTTGGCGAAGGTATTATATATAACTCATTGTTTAATATTAAAATAATTATTGCATCAACGGGCTTTTCTTGGTAGTAATCTGCATTAACAGCTAATAGAAGTCACCACCAAATCCTGCGCAATATGGGCAATCTATTTATTGCGAGTTACAAAACTGTAGGATATGCAAAGCAACCGCTAGCGGGATTAATCTGATAGGCTAGCGATTGTGCTATAGAAAGGTGGGCACGAAAAAGACCAAAGCTAAATCTTTTTAACCCCTGCATTATTTGCACATAGAAAACCGCAAAATACTTCTGATTAAAAATAATCTGCCCCCTAAAATCTATATTCTCCACTGCCCCACATTTAGCTTATCTGCGAAATAATTACCGACTTTGTGAGCTAGCACACATTAGTTGTTTTTTCTACCCTATATTTTATGTCATAATTTAGCCCTCACAATGATCGAATATAGAGGGCTCTGATGCGGCAATTACTTGTACCCATAAAAGGATTAAATTGTATTTATTACTTGCTACTGTCTCTGTGCTTTTTTTGTTCAGCAGTCGCCGCAGTAGAGATAGAGAACACTGCAACACTGCTGATTAATTTCAATGGATTATATAATGTTCATTCCACTATCAAACTCTCTGATGGTATCAGTCATTCAGCAACAGGTGCTTCAATCAGATCATCCAACTGGAAAAACAACAGCACCGAAGTAACGCTCCCGCAAGGTACCTATGATCTAGTTATTCAACAAGGCGCAGGCGTTTTAATTGTTGATGATGTAGATTGTAACAGCAACAGCTGCTCCGTTAATGATTTAGTGGCTACCCTAACCATCCATTTTGCCGGATTAAACAGTGTGCACTCTTCGATACACGTTGCGGACTATTTAGCTGGTCAAGCATCAGGCGAAAAAATCAGTCATAAAAACTGGCAGACTGATGAGGCAGTTATGACGCTGCTAAAGCAAGTCGTCGATATTAAAATTCGCAAAGGCGATGGCAATTTAATTGTTGATGATGTCGATTGTCTATCCGGCACTTGCAGTATAGATAATATTACCGCGACTATGACGGTCAACTTCCCTGATATGTCCAGCATACACACCTCGGTATTTGTAACGGATGGCAATAATAATACCCTATCCGGACAAAAAGTTACCGATAAAAACTGGCAATCCAGTCAGGCTGTCATCACGGTCTTTCGTCAGCTTTATGATATTAGTGTCACTAAAAATACTGACACAATAATTATTGATAATGTCAATTGTGTTTCCGGTACTTGCGAGGTTATTGACCTGACTGCTGAGCTAACGGTGAATTTCCCGGATATTAACAACGTACATACTTCAGTTCGGTCAACAGATGATATTGCCAATCAAGCGAGTGGTGAGGAAGTCACCTATAAAAACTGGCAAAACCATCAAACTCAGATGACTGTCTTTAAAAAGCGTTATGATCTTTATTTAAGAAATGGCTCGGCTTTCTTTGTCGTTGATAATGTTGATTGCACATCGGGCGAATGCACTGTCGATGAGATAACAGCAATATTAACAGTTGACTTTCCTGGACTTGACAACGTGCATACTAGCGTCTATAAACCAGACCAGATACCTGGCAGTGTTTCGGGAGATAAGGTTACTAAGCAAAATTGGCAAAATGAACAGGCCATCATAAACCTTTTCCCTGGCGTTTATGATGTAAAAATTCGTAAAGGCGATGACTTTTATATTGTTGATGATGTCAATTGTACAGCGGGGTCTTGTGCAATCAATGATATTACCGCACTGATGAGTGTCAAGTTTCCTGGTTTAAGTGCCATGCATACCTCTGTATATGTTGCAGATAAACAGCTTGGTGTTATTAGTGGCGCTAAGTTGACTGACAAAAACTGGCAAACTAATGTAGCAGACATTACTGTTTTCAAAAAGCAATATGATGTCAGTATTCGTGGACAGGAATCAACCCCTATCATTAAAGATCAAATTGACTGTCGCTCAGGATTTTGTGTTATTGATGATATTGTCGCAACGATGACAGTTAAATTTGATGGCATGAGTAATGTGCATACCTCGGTTTATCAACCAGATGGCAATACCAGTACCGCTAACGGTGCAAAATTCACCGATAAAAACTGGCAAACAGACCGAGCTGTGATGACTGTATTAAAACAGTCCTATGATGTCAGTATAAAACAAGGTGACTCGATGGCCGTTATTGTTGATACTGTCGATTGTACTTCTGGTCGCTGTACGGTTGATCAGCTAACGGCTACTTTAATCGTTAATTTTCAGGGTATGAGCAGTGTTCATACTTCAATCCTTGTGCCTGACGGCACGTCTAACACGGCAACAGGAGCACAAGTTGAGCATTTAAACTGGCAAAAAAATCAGGCAGTGTTCACGGTTTTTAAACAATATTATGATGTGAGTGTAAGACGCTTTGAATCTGAACCGATGGTTGTTGATAATATTGATTGTACGTCAGGTGATTGCTCTGTTAATGATTTAACCGCCTTATTAAGCGTCAACTTTCAGGGGCTAAATAGCGTACATACCTCAGTCATGATTCCTGACAACACGCTCGGTACTGCCTCAGGCGCACTGGTTAGTCAGCTAAACTGGCAAAAAAACCAGGCAGTTTTAACCGTACTCAGGCAAGTTTATGATCTGCAAGTCAGAAAAGAATCAGCAAGTAAAATAATTGACAATGTCGATTGTACCTCTGGTATATGTAATGTCGACGAGTTAACGGCAAAACTGGATATTAGCTTTCCAGGCTTAAGTAGTGTCCATTCATCGGCATACCTCCCAGATAATATTGATCATTTAGCCAGCGGTAAAAAAGCAGCACATTCGAACTGGAAAACGCATCAAACCAGTATTACCCTGTTACGTGAAACCTATGATATCAAAGTTAAACATGCAGTAACGAGCGTCTTTGATAATGTCGACTGTAATAGCGCAAACTGCCAGGTTTTAGTCACCGGTAATGTGCAGGCGTTGCTCATCAATGGCGATATCAACGTAGCACTCGCAAATAAACCTTTAATTGCTTATGAAAAATTGGCTGATGGTACCTTAAATAAAGTTATGCAAGGTAAAACGACTGATCTGGGACAGGTTAATTTTACCTTGGCGGATATTGAGTCCGGCAAAGTTTACGTGCTAAAAACCTCTAACCCACTTGGCAATGGCAAAACATACTTTAGCGGACTGGTTACTGCTGGTGGTGAGTATAAATTCATTGTCACCAAAGACGGCGAAAACGAACTAGATTTAACACCGCCTACTATACGCTTTACGACACCGGAAAATGCAGGCAATGTACCTGATATAGGTTTTTCAGTCAGGGGGTTTGCTAATGATAATCGCGCAATAGACAAGGTGGAATTCAGCGTCAATGACCCAATTAAAGGTATTCAATCTTTAGCGACTACGTACGACACCACAAGCAAGTCATGGTCGGTAAATGTTCCCACAGAAATGATTAGTGCCAATAGTAACATTGTACTTACCGCTGTTGCATTTGATTTAGCGCAAAATCAAAGCACCAGCAGTATCACCGTCTCGGTTATTGAGGATGATAGCGGGCCTGACATCGTTGTGACTTCCCATGTTGACAATGATCAGGTTTCAGCTACTGGGTTCTTGCTCTCAGGGACTGTTTCCGACCTGACTTCAGTGGCAACACTGCAAGCCAGCCTGATAGATAGCGCGTTAGGTCAGACAATAAGCAATCAGAATGTCGACTTTTCCATTAATGAAGGTATCTGGACTTTAGTGATTAATAGCGGCTTGATGAGTGTAGACGGAGCGGTTGATATTACACTGAATGCCAGCGATGCAGTCGGTAATTCTTCCAGCAAAACGATACATCTGCTGGTTGTTGCGGTTGATTACAGTAATGCACATATGCTTAACCGTATTACTTTTGGTGCTTCACCCTCATTATTACAGGAAATTGATACCTTGGGTGCATTAACTTACCTGAGTCAGCAACTTGCCCCTAAAAGTATTGATGACAGCGCCTTTGAAGCGATACTTGGCAATGAGCCCCCCAGTACAAAAGAGGCACTTCAGACATGGACTATGATGCATATGCTACATAGTCAACGTCAATTACTTGAAGTGATGACCTGGTTCTGGGATAACCACTTTAATACCAATATCAATACTAAACGCAGCAACGCGCAAGGTATCGAATTAAGCAATACAGCCGCTTATGAACTGGATGAAAATCAGCTATTCCGGGCAAATGCACTGGGTAATTTTGCTGACTTACTGGAAATCAGTGCAAAAAGTCCAGCCATGTTGATTTATCTGGACAACATCAGCAATGTTGCAGGTGATTCTAATGAGAATTATGCCCGAGAAGTCGATGAACTGCATACTATGGGAGTGGATGGCGGATATACTGACCAGGATGTAGAAAATGGCGCTGAAATATTTACCGGTTGGCATGTGCTAAATGGTGAGTTTTTCTTTGATGAAAGCTTCCATTCCGGAGGTTCTTACACACTATTTGCTGGGACAGCACAGGAAATAACCATTGACGATGGTGGTGTTGAGCAAGGTGAAATACTGCTTAATGCCTTGGCAACTCACCCTTCCACGGCAAATTTTATCTGCCGAAAATTGATTGCTGTATTTGTTAATGATAAAGCACCGGAGTCACTGCTTACTCGTTGTGCCAATGAATTTCTGGCTTTCAATTCGGCCGATGACCAGATTGAACGTGTCTTGCGCTTGATCATGCAGTCAGTAGAATTCAACGCGGTCGAAAATTATCGCAGTAAAATTAAAACCCCTCTTGAGTTTGTCATTGGGACGTTACGTAATCTGCAGGCAACATCTGATGCATCTGATTTAGCAAGCCCTATCAGATCAATGGGGTTACGTTTATACGAAAACCCTGTACCGACTGGATGGTCAGAAATCGGTGCCGACTGGATTAACGCCAGCTTACTCATCGAACGTATTAAATGGATTAATTATTTTGTACATCAGCAACCGGAAACGGCGAGCAGCACGAGCGCACCACTGCAATTCTATCCTGATAATGGTTTTGCAACTGCCGATGGTATTGTTGGCTTCCTAATGCAGTTAACGGTGGGCGATGATCTTACTGAGCTCGGACGTAATAATGCATTAGATACGCTAGGTGCAGAATTTGATCTCAGTAATCCAGATGCGGATACTTTGCTGCGACAATTAAACGGCCATGTGATGAGTTATCCTCAGTACCAGTTCCAATAACATAGAAAGTAACCGTTCAGCCCCCTTCGTTATCAAGGAGAGGTTAGGAACGTGCACGAAATAACTTGAGCAACTGACTTGTTTTTTTGTCCGTCTTCAGTGTTGCACAAGCAGTTGCGTAGCCTGCTATGCGACTGCTTGTGCGCCTTAAATACGAACAAAAATACTGCACCAGTTGCTCAACTTATTCCGTGCCCATTCCTTAGGGGTTTTGTAACTACTCAGGCTATGATTTATTGGGCTGTAGCAGTTTTGGCACTTCATTTTGGATCATAAAGGCAGAGAAATAGATGTTTTTTAACTGTTCAGCTGCTTTTTATGCCACAAATATCCTTACAGCCTAGGAAACAATAGCCTGAGTAGTTACAGGGTTTTATTAGAAAAAGGCTCCTCAACGCTCATTTTACAAAGGAAAATCTGAATGGTTACCAAAGAAAGCAATGGGGATGTAATTTTATCCTCATTCCTAAACCCAAGGATTCAGAAAAAAATCATGAAAAGAAGACATTTTATCAAAGGCATGCTGAGTACCGGGCTAGTCGCTGCAGGCAGCTGTGTATTCCGTGTTCCACTTATTTCCACAGTACAGGCAACACCATCAGGCTCACCAACAGTGGTCGTTATCTTTCAACGCGGCGGCTGCGATGGCTTGAATACTGTCGTACCTTACGCGGATAACGAGTATTACAATCTGCGACCTACAATCGGTATCCCTGCGCCAGGAAACGGTACATTTTCTGCACTGGATCTGGATGGCTTTTTTGGCTTGCACCCCAGCATGGCATCACTGCTACCCATGTTTGATGCACAAAATATGGCGATTTTGCCAAGCGTACATTACCCAGATCCATCTCGCTCACATTTTGATAGCCAGCATTTTATTGAGAGCGGTATTTCCAGAGAGAATCTCGGTACAGCTAATCTGAATAACCTGAATGGCTGGCTAAATCGTCACTTGCAAGTATCGGGTAATATTGCGCCACTACAGGCCGTTGGTTTTGGCAGCAAACTAGCTCAGTCTTTGCGTGGCAGTATACCCGTGCAATCCTTTTCATTTATTAATTCATTTAATCTGGGCTTGCAAGGCACTGACCAGCAAAACTTAGTTAATAGTGTGTTGCCCATCTATCAACAACAGCCTTCTCCGCAATCATCTTATCGTGAGTTAGTACATCAGTTTGGACAAACTTTGTTTAGTAATCTGGATGCGGTATTGGCAATAAACACCGATGCTTATACACCAGAAAATGGAGCAGCTTACCCTAATGGTACGTATGGCCGACAATTAAGAGAAGTGGCACAAATGATCAAATCCCCTGATATAGGCCTGCAAGTCGTAACGGTTGATACAGGGGGTTATGACACCCACAGTAATCAGGGAGCTGGTGAACCAGAGGGTAGCCTATCCAGACGCTTACGCGAATTTTCGGATGGCATTGCTGCACTGGTAACTGATCTGGGGAATAAGATGGATGATGTAATTATCGTCACGATGACCGAATTTGGCCGTACTGCGCAAGAAAATGGCAGTCAGGGCACTGACCATGGTAACGCTGCTTCCTGGTTTGTACTGGGCAATAATATTCAGGGAGGAATTTATCTCAACGGCAACTGGCCAGGATTAGTGGCCGAAGATCTCTATCAAGAACGCTATCTTGCTGCAACCGTTGATTATCGGGATATATTTGGAGATATTCTGTTCAACCATTTGGGACAGTCTGAAACAGACCTTGCCAGCTTATTGCCAGGGCATAGTTATAATAGTCTAGGGTTATTTACCTAAAATAAGAACAATACCTTCGCCAATTTCGATTTGTACCAAAAAAATCCATTCCCAACCCATACAAATCAATCGCTTACATATTGATAAATTTGATAAAATGAGCATATTTTCACTTTGGCTAAGGTATTGAAGAAGCGACCCATTTAATTGCGTAGAACGGACTTTAGTCTGCTATGACCCCTTTATTTATTATTCAAAATGTATTAACTTACATTGAGCAGGTCTATTGCCTATTTTTTTATATTAAAAATACATTAATTATTAGAGTATTATGGGAAGCCGTATAAATAATAAAAATATAATATTAAAAATCAGGAATTTTTTAATTGAATGTAACACATTGATTTTCAATGACTCTATATAAGTCAGTGAAACCTAATGAACTTAGTATAACCATTTGTTTTAAAATTAAAAGTTAATCGAAAAATATAAAACCATACCCGCTCAACGTGAGTATTAAGGAACGTGCACGAAATAAGTTGAGCAACTAACTTGTCTTTTTGTCCGTCTTCGGTGTTGCACAAACAGTTACGTAGCTCACTATGCTATTTGTGAGCCTTGAATACGAACAAAAATACTGCGCCAGTCGCTCAACTTATTTTGTGCCCATTCCTAATAGCTCACTATGTTTACGCAATCCATCATTAAATGACAAAAAATATATGAAAAAATCTTTGTTTGGTATTTTATTATTGATCCCTGCTCTTTGGGGTATTATGACTTGGGTTGCTTCCAATAAAACAGAAGAGGTTTATGACAGTATGCTGACTCATTCACAGCAGAAAATAAATGCAACCGCACCTATTTTAATCATGGAAAAACAATTCTTTAGAAAAGGGTTTATCAGTAGTACGGCAAAATCCATTATTCGCATTAACCCTAAATTATTTGGCGATGATGAGTCTTTTAAAATAACATTAGACCATATCATTTACCACGGCCCCTTTATGCTAACCTCGGACGGCATCAAATTAGGGACCAGTTATATTAAAACAACGCTAGATCAAGAACCACTAGAAGACAAGACTAAAGCGGCTATCGCTGTTATTTTTGCAAACAAACAACCCTTTACATCAAGTACACTGACAAATTTTAATAACAGTATCACTCAGTCCATTGAAGTTCCTACCCTGCATATTGATTCAAATGCCCTTGAGCTTAAACAAAAGGATAACGCTCATTTTGTTTTAAACCTGACAGGTATTTCTGCTGAGCTGACAACTAATCCCGAAATAAGTTATCTTGATGGTTTTATTACAACAGGTGAGTTTAATTTATCAGGAAAAAATACCGGTGATAGCTTCAGTATTGCCGCCAGTAAATCCAAAACTCAGTTTGATATAGACGAGTTATATCATGGAGCTATATTAGCGGGTTCAACAACCTTTAAGCTAGCAGAAATACAGGTTAATAACGGCCAGCAAAGTGCTACCTTAAGAGATAGCAGCATGACAATATCGGGGAATGAGCAAGATGGACTCTACAGCCAAATAGCCAGTATTGATATTGAGCATTTACTGATCAACACAAATGCGACTAAAACCTTACTCCCTGAATCTAAATTTCATATGAATTTTGACTTAAAGGGACTTGAGAAATCAGCGACCAGACACCTTATTGACATAAGCCAGTCCTTAAGCGAAACTCAGGCATCACTATTAAGTAATCACTCAGAGCAGGCGCAGCAACAACTTGAAATTGATATTAGCAATTACTTACAAGCATTAAGTGACTTGGTTAATCCGGGATTAACTAATAATATAGACATTGAGCTGAGTAACGATAAAGGCAAGTCCAATATCCATTTTGATTTAAGCTATATTGCGAGCCAGAAGTTACTGGAGCTAAAAACAGTCAAAGATTTAATTGTTGCAATATCGGCAAAATTACATGTTAACATTGATAATGATATGGTTGTCGGTACTGCACTAGAGCAGCTTCTGAATTCGTCCATACCCAATAATCCATTTATTAAAAATGCTAACGCTTATAGTGCCAATATGCTGCTAGATAATGGGCACCTTATGCTAAATGGTCAATCTATCCCATTGCTTGATATGTTGGGCTCATCGGTAAATCAACCTCTGGACTGGAAGCAGTATTTAGATTTAAACTAGAACGAGATACCCAGTAATTCCCTCAGCTCTGTTTTTAATTTCATTTTAAGTGGGTGTTCAAAGTCACAAAAAATCCGTGGCGTATCTATAAAGTAATGTTGTGATTTTATTTCAACTTGCTGTTTTTCATAAATATTCAGTGCTTTATAGCCACGCCCATATTGCCAGCCATAACCCCAGCGATACCAGGTAGGAAATACGGGCGAACCGCCTAAAGTGACTCCATAATACATCGTGTCAGCCAGTAAAAGGCTACCTGTTTTATTTAAAACACAGGCTCTTAACGCTTGATCCGCTTGATTTTTTTGCTTACGATTGCCGCCTTGCCAATAGGCGATATCATGTGTAATACA
>CAZLLL010000074.1:0-9543 GCA_964560255.1 uncultured Methylomonas sp. | reverse complement strand
GCAAACAAAAATACGTCGCAATATTGGTAGGTTATTTATTGCGCGTTACCTAAGGAGTGAGGATTTAATAATTTGCGGAACTTATTAAATTCCCACTCCTAATCTTCTTACCAAATTAGTGGTTTAAAAATTTTTTCGTATCCACACTAAAACCCAGGGCAACCGTCACTGATATTGAATTAGCGGGTAGCCTGGATGTAGCGCAGCGAAATCCGAGAGAAATGATACAACTGACCCCAGATTCCGCTACGCTCCATCCAGGCTACATTGATGGCATGTCTGAATGGCTGTCGGTCTCCATGTTCCCCTGGGATTGATAGCGGATACGTTTTTTCTAATATGAGAGATTGATATGAGTGAAATGAATGTAAATCAGGTATTAGCTCAAATGCGTTCAATGTCTATTGAAGCATCGGCTAAACCCGAACAGGTAAAAGAACATTCAGATTTTTCTGCTATGTTAAAAGAATCAATAGATTCTGTAAATTCTACACAACAAGCTTCGGGGAAGTTATCTAAGGCTTTTGAAATAGGTGATCAGGACGTGAGTCTGGCTGAAGTAATGATAGCATCACAGAAGGCTAATGTTTCTTTTCAGGCAATGGTTCAGGTCAGAAATAAATTAGTTGATGCTTATAAAGACGTTATGAACATGCCTATGTGAATGCTTGAATCAATACAATTTTCCTTTTGATGTTTTTTCAATTGATCACTTTGAAATATGAAATTAACACTGCAAAAGATTTTTTGGCCTAATGAATAATTTCTAAGAAAAAAGAAGACCCAAAAAAATGAGTGAACAAAGCAGCGGAAGCCTAGCTGATTTAGAGTTGGATTCATCCGCATTAACTGAATTAACTAAAGAAATAGAGACACCGCCTGTTTTAAAAGGATTGGGTAATTTATCTATTGCCAGGCAAATGGGCTTAATGTTAGGTATTGCATTAAGTGTAGCCATCGGCATTGCTGTTGTTTTGTGGTCACAAGCAGATTCCTACGATTTGCTTTATGTTGGTATGGACGGAGCCGATTCAGCTGAAATTTTACAGACTTTAGATCAGTTAGGTGTTGATTATAAAATTGAAACCGAATCAGGTGCGATTATGGTGCCTACTGATGCTGTTCGACGATTAAAACTTAAATTAGCCGCACAAGGTTTACCAAGAACACAAAGTTTGGGTTACGAAATATTGGATAAAGACTTAGATTTTGGTACCAGTAAAAATATTGAGTTAATGCGTTTTCAACGCGCTTTGGAAGGTGAAATTGCCAGAACCGTAATGACTATCCAAAATATTAAGTCGGCTAGGGTTCTTTTGGCTTTGCCTAAACAGTCTGTTTTTGTTCGAAAACAAAAAAAACCGAGTGCCTCTGTTATTGTGAGCCTATATCAGGGTAGAGCTCTAGAAAAAAGTCAGATAGAAGCTATTGTTCATTTAGTGGCTTCTAGTGTTCCTTCGATGGAATCGGGTAAGGTCACAGTCGTTGATCAAAAAGGTAGATTGTTAAGCGGAAATAATTCTTCAGAAGACATGTTTATATCTTCAAAGCAGTTTGAATATAAAACCAATCTTGAAGAACATTTAATGCAACGAATTGAAAATATTTTAATTCCGCTGGTTGGTCCTGAAGGCATGCAGGTTCAGATTTCAGCCGATGTGGATTTTACAGTAACCGAAAAAACCCAGGAATTGTTTAATCCCGACTTACCCGCCTTACGAAGTGAACAGACATTGGATGAACAAAGTACATTATCAGCGATTCAAGGTGTACCAGGTGCATTAGCGAATCAACCACCACCAGCAGGAGTAGCACCTGAAATTGCCGTAGGTGAAGGTGCACAAGCAACAACTACCCCTAATTCAGTCAGTAAAAGTGCAACACGTAATTTTGAACTGGATAAAACCATCACCCATACCCGTTTAGCGACTGGCTTATTGAGACGTCTTTCTGTTGCTGTTGTGGTCGATAATAAAAAAGTATTGTTAGAAGACGGCTCCTTCAATAATCTTCCTTATGCACAGGAAGATATTAATCAGTTACGTGAATTGGTGATGCAAGCTGTTGGTTTTGATAATAGTCGTGGAGATCAGGTTACCGTAACCAATGTTGCCTTTAGAATACCGGATGAACTGGAAGCATTACCTGCTATTCCATTATGGGAACAGGATTGGTTTTTAGATCTGAGTAAAAAAATAGCAGGCTTTTTAGTCGTCTTGTTTATTATCTTTGGGGTATTGAGACCTACCATGCGAGGCTTGGTTGCCAGAGATGAGGAAGTAAAAGCCTTAATTGATGCGCATGCAGAAGCTGATGCTATGGGGGGAACTGTCCGTATTGGGGAAGATGGAATACCTGTAGCAGTACCCGTAGGCAAAGATGGAGATGAGGCTGGCATTTCAGCAGGTGCCGAAGATCTTTTATTATTAGAAGCCCCACAAAGTTATGAGAAACGACTCGAATATGTTCAAAAACTAATTGATGAAGATTCTCAGTTAGTTGCAGAGCTGCTTAAAGGATGGTTGAAATCTAATGTCTGAAATCGAAGTATCGCTTAATGCCACGGAAAAATCAGCTTTATTGCTCTTAGCAGTAGGTCAGGAAAGGGCCGCTAGTGTGCTTAAACATATGGGGCCAAAGGAAGTTCAGATTGTGGGTATGACCATGGCCGGCCTAGGGGCCATTTCATCAGAAATGGTTGATGCAGTGCTTGAAGAATTTATCATGCAAGCTAAAGATGAGACTGGATTAGGGCTGGATTCAGATACCTATATCAGAAACATGTTGACTGAAGCATTAGGCGCAGACAAAGCCGGTAGTATTATTGATAGAATTTTATTAGGTGCAAATAGTAAAGGCATTGAGCAACTGAAATGGATGGACATACGTTCCATTGCCGATCTGTTGAGGCTAGAACATCCACAAATTGTGGCGACTGTTTTATCCTTGCTGGATTCAGACCAGTCAGCTGAAGTATTAACCTTATTACCTGAAAATATGCGTTCCGACATTCTGATGAGAATTGCGACCATGGAAACGGTTCAACCGGCAGCCATTAAAGAATTGGATGAAATGATGGAGAAACAGTTAACAGGAAATGATAGTGTTAAATCATCAGCTATAGGTGGTGTTGATGCGGCAGCCAATATTTTGAATTTTATTGACGGTAATCTCAGTGAAGAAATGATGGAAGTGGTCAACGAAAATAATGCTGAATTAGGCCAGCAAATACAAGATAAAATGTTTATTTTTGCTGATTTAATCAATGTGGATGATCGAGGTATTCAAACCTTATTGAGAGAGGTTTCAACTGAGCAGTTATTGTTAGCATTGCGTGGTGTAGTGGATGAACTCAGAGAAAAAATATTTGGAAATATGTCAAAACGGGCGGCAGAAATGTTAAGAGATGATCTGGAGGCTGCTCCGCCAACAAAATTGAGTGAAGTCGAACAGGCACAAAAAGATATTTTGTCCATTGCCAAAAAATTATCTGATTCAGGTGAAATCCAGTTAGGTAGTGGCGGTGGTGATGAGCTTGTCTAAAGGATCGTCATTTTCTCAAGAGGAGCTGGAGGATCTCGATTTATGGGATGTTACTGATTATTTTGAAAATAATAATACCAAGGTTTTAGAAATAAATACCGAAAAAAAACAATCTGCTACTTTAACCGTTGAAGAAATCGAAAATACGCAAAAGCAGGCTTATGATGAGGCTTTTGCCCATGGTAAGAAAGAAGGCTATGAAACGGGTTTTCTGGAAGGCTCAAAAAATGGCTATGATCAGGGATTTGAACAAGGACATTCGGAAGGCTTAAAAAAGGGTTATGAAGAAAATCTTCATTTGTTACAACAACAGGCGGCGGAGCTTATAAGTTTATTGGAATCGTTGAATAAACCCTTTGAAGAACTAGATGTTGCAGTTGAAAAAGAATTGGTTAATTTGGCATTAGGTGTTGCCAATCAATTGATACGCCGAGAAATTAAGATAGATCCAGGTCAAATTGTTGCTGTTATCAGAGAAGCGGTCAAAGCATTACCTCTGGGATCACAGCAGTTAACTTTATACATGCATCCCGAAGATGCAGAATTGGTACGATCTTCATTGGCTTTAGATGATGTTTCTCCCCCTTGGAATATTATTGAAGATCCTCTGATTACTCGGGGGGGATGTAGAGTTGAGACTGAAACTTCAGTAATAGATACTACCGTTGAAAACAGATTGGCGGCAATTGTTGCTACAGTGTTAGGTGGTGAAAGAGAAGAGGATGGTCATCAGTGATTCCAACTGCAAATCGATCTGAAATATGGCAAAAGAAATTGCAGTCTTATACGGAAAGATTGTCGGAAATACCTGAACTGGTTGTAGAAGGAAAATTATCACGCATGGTTGGACTAACCCTGGAAGCAGAAGGGTGTCGGGCAGCAATTGGTTCTTTATGTCAGGTTGAGAGCAAATCAGGAAAAATAATAGGTGCAGAAGTGGTTGGCTTTTCAGGAGGCCGGGTATTTTTAATGCCAACTGGAAACACACAAGGACTGGAGCCTGGCTGTAGAGTCATTCCCTTAGGCAAAAACAGTTTGGCCAAGGTGGGCTTTAATTTATTAGGCCGAGTTTTAGATGGTGCAGGCAATGCACTGGATGACAAGGGTCCTTTAAAAACCGAAGCCCGAGTTTCCTTAAATGGAAAACCGATTAATCCATTATCAAGAAAACCCATTCGAGATTCATTAGATGTAGGAGTCCGAGCTATTAATTCGATTCTGTCCGTAGGCAGAGGCCAGCGCATGGGATTGTTTGCCGGTACTGGGGTGGGTAAAAGTGTACTGTTGGGTATGATGACCAAATATACCAGTGCAGATATTGTTATTGTGGGACTCATCGGCGAAAGAGGCCGAGAGGTTAATGAGTTTGTTTTAAAGATTTTGGGTGAAGAAGGGATGAAACGCTCAGTTGTCGTCGCATCTCCGGCAGATGATTCGCCATTGATGCGCGTGCATGGTGCCATGTTGGCTACCAGTATTGCTGAGTTTTTTAGAGATCAGGGATTGGATGTATTATTGTTAATGGATTCTTTAACGCGGTATGCACAGGCACATAGAGAAATTGCTTTGGCAATTGATGAGCCGCCTGCAACCAAAGGTTATCCCCCGTCTGTTTTTGCAAAATTACCCCATCTGGTCGAAAGAGCAGGAAATGCAGACGAAGGCGGTGGTTCAATTACTGCATTTTATACCGTTCTGGTAGAAGGTGATGACACCAATGACCCTATTGCAGATGCTGCCCGAGGCGTATTAGATGGACATATTGTATTGTCCAGATCACTTGCCGAATCAGGGCATTTTCCTGCCATTGATATTGAGGCCTCAATTAGTCGGGTGATGCCTGATATTGCTGATGCTAATCATTTGAATCTGGCTAGAGAACTTAGACAACACTATTCCCTTTATCAGCAAAATAGAGATCTGATTAGCGTGGGAGCTTATCAACCAGGTTCTGATCCAAGTATTGATGAAGCGATTGAGAAATACCCACTGATTAGAAATTTTCTGCAACAGGATATGAATGAAGCAGTTGATATTTCGCGTAGTTTGAGTGAACTTCAAGACTTACTGGGTAACCAATCAGCAACCACACCATGAAAAAATCCCTAAGATTAAAAGTTATAGTTGATCTAAATGCTGAACATGAAAAAAAAGCCCTGGAATTATTGGGTAAGACGCAACGTAAAAAACAATCTATAGAAGAACAATTAGTTAATCTTCAACAGTACCATCTCGAATATACCGGCCAATTACAAAGTTCCAGTGAATCGGGAATGAGTATTAATAAGCTTCTAGAATTCAAGGCTTTTATCAGCAAACTAGAGCTGGCAATTGAAGAACAAAAAATATTAGGTTTTGAAATAGATAATGAATTAATCGAGGTTCGTAAAGCCTGGGAAGTGAAGCATCAGAAAACCAGAAGTATCCAAAAAGTACGCAATAGTGCCGTACAAAATGAAAATAAAATAGAAGAAACCAGGGAGCAAAAAGAACAGGATGAAAGAGCAATGCGGGTAGGAAGGAATAATGGCACAAGAAATGCTTGAATAACAGCAAGTGTTTCGGAGAATTATTATGAATATCAATAGCCCCAGTATACTTTCTTTATTTTCTTCAGTAGAAGGCCAGGATAAACTACAGCAAGCTTTACTGCTTGAAGGTGAAGGAACTCAAGCCTTCTCTGAGGCTTTACTATTAAAAATCGATCAACTGAAAAGCTTAACAGGGCTTGATCTTATATCTGAGGAGTTATCAACCATTAGTCTACTGGAAAATTCTGCAGAACCTAAAATTGCCGATTTTCTAAATGGAAAAGACGCATTCACTGGTATTTCAGAAGTATTTGGCAACAGTTTGCCGTCTAAGGATCAGTTAACTAAAGGCATAGACTTGGAAAAAACCTTAGAAACATTATCAAATGTACTGAATACCTTTGAAGATGGATTATCAGAAGAAATAAATTTAACTACCCATTTAGATCAGATTGTTGACGAGATTCAAAATTTAAAAGAAATTATTCTAAATGATGAAGGGAGTTCTGGATCTGCCTATTTGGAAAATCAACTGGAATTGTTAACTGCTGAAGTTGAGTTTCTAAAAGAATCTTTTTCTCACGACTCTATTATACCCCAGCAAGTTGCAAACCCTGTTCAGTTGATTGGAGGGACTATTAGTCGAGATTTGAGTGGTGGAACTTCTGAAAAGCAGCAACTTTTTACAACATTTAATACGACTGGTGATAAAACTCTAGAAACAAGTTTAGAGCCAGATTTAATTGAGAAAAAGTTTGAAATCAATAAACAGCTGAGTTCACAACAAGCAAATATAGGGCAAAGAGAAGAAAGTCAAGTTGATGGCTCAGCTAAAACTTCCATGACAGATTTAGAAGCTATTTTGCAGCAAGTTAAGGTATCTCCTAAATCAGTAGAGATTGAATCAACAGGTTTTTTAGATGAGTTAGTCAGTGACAAAGGGGTGCCAAAAATCATCAGCAGTATGGCATTGTTAAATCGAGTATTATTACCAGAGAATCAGGCGGACATTCCTGCCATGACTAAACATTTTGTACAACCAGGTTGGGATCAAGAATTTTCAGAAAAGATTCTCTGGATGCACAAAAATGCAACGCCTTCCGCAGAACTCAAGTTAAACCCAAAACACCTAGGGCCGATATCAATAAAGGTGGATGTTACTCAAGATCAAGCAACGATTAGCTTCACTGCCCAGCATGCTGCGGTGAAAGAAGCTATCGAAGCAGCAATACCCAAATTAAGAGAAATGTTTTCGGCGCAACAAATCAATTTGCTTGATGTTAATGTTTCTCAGCAAGAATCTGGGGAAAGGCAATCAAGAGATTTTAATCAAATGAGTCATCAAGCAAATGGCAATGAACAGGATACTCAAGATCAAAACAGCAATGAAAATAAGCAGGATACAACTGAATTAGTTGGCGAGATTGAAGCAGGAAGAGCAATTGCCAGTAATGGGATATTAAGTATTTTTGCTTAGGTGGATCCCAACAATAAATATGTCAGAATTGCGTAGGATTTTTATTTCTGATTAAATAATCTCAAGAGGCGCATAGTTATTCTACGTAGCGATTGAGATTGTTTGAGCAGGAGCAGGAACAAAAAGACAAGAAAGTTTGGTATATTTATTGTTGGAAACCACCTTAGGTGTTGGTACGAAATAACTTGAACAATTGACAATTCCAGTATTTTGAGAGGGCTAAAGCAAAACTAATAGTATTGGTACCCTTAAGGCAACACGCAATAAATAACCCACCAATCTTGCTTGTCTTTTTGTTTGCCTTTGGCGTTGCTACTTCGGTTACATAGCTCGCTATGTGCCCTACGTAGCAACGCCAAAGGCAAACAAAAACACGTCGCAATATTGGTAGGTTATTTATTGCGCGTTACCTAACCTTATTGATTATTTTTATCCTACTAGTGATTAATCACGAATAGATAGTCGAAACATTGATTATTCTCTGCACCTTCCTTTTCCATTAACCGGCGCTGTGTGGTTGATAGCAGCTCTGGAGTACAATATGAGCATTGCTGTGGAGGTTGGCATGATACACGGCAAATCTTTTCTGTATAAAATACTCAATATAAATCAAAAGGATAACAATTACTCCTGATCAAAACTCCTTTATTCAGATATCATTTAACATGAGATTTTATGTTTGAGAGAGTTTGCTTTGAATCTGCAAGAGATCACCTTATAACTAGCCCCACCAAACGAACATCAACATTTCCAGTCACTAATGGAGGCGCATCATTATCTGGGCGCATTACCAAAGATTGGGAATACGTTGCGGTATGTAGCTTGCTACAAAAACCAATGGTTGGCATTAATCAGCTTTTCTGCAGCGGCTTGGAAATGCGCGGCTCGCGATCAGTGGATTGGTTGGCACTTTCGCTATCAATTTGACCGATTGCATTTGATTGCCAACAATAGTCGCTTTCTAATTCTTCCTGAGCATCACTACCCTAACTTGGCTTCTCGTATTCTTTCCCTGTGCGAACGACGCATCTCTCCGGATTGGCAGACACATTTCGGCTACCCTTTGTTATTATTAGAAATCTTCGTCGATCCACAGTATTTTCATGGCACTATTTATCGTGCTGCAAACTGGGTTCATGTCGGTGATACGCGCGGATTTAGCCGTACTAGCAAAGGCTTAGCGCAACTCAGAATCACCCTAAGCAAGTCTTTGTACGCTCGCTGTCATCACGTCTCAGGTGCAATTATCTCAATCTATTCTTGACCCTTATTATTGTTATGGAGCACCAAAAATCATGTTAATGGCTGATCAAATGCGCACCTTACCTGAGCTCTTTTCTGATATTACCGATCCTCGTCGTAAACAAGGACGACGCCATTCATTACCCTGTATTTTGGCTATTGCAGCGGGTGCAGTGTTATGTGGACTGGAAGGCTATAAGGCAATCAGTAGCTGGGCTGATGATTTAGGTCAAAAATCCCGAGAACGCTTTAAGTGTCGCAAACGAAAGGGCTATTATTCTGTTCCCAGTCGCACGACGTTTAGAGAAATTTTAATCCGTATTGATCCTGATGAACTTGATAGCGCAATACAAGGGTGGAACGCACAATTCGCAGAAGAAGATGAAGGCCTGGCTATTGATGGCAAAACAATGCGTAATGCTATTGATGAAGAAGGTCGTCAAACTCATATTATGGGTGTTGTAGGACATCAGACGGGCCAATGCCACACTAAAAAAAAGTCGGCACTTTGCCTGTAGAAGGGAATGATGAAGTTAAGCAGACAAATGAAATAGGCACGTTCATCCCTGTCATGGACTCATTAGAGGATATTGAAGGTATAACGATCACGGGAGATGCGCTTTTAACGCAACGCAAGTTGGCACATTCTCTTATCGAAGATCGTTCGGCGCATTATGTCTTTATTGTCAAAGACACATGCATCCAATGTTTGTGATTCATGGGCTGTTTGTTGATCATCTGTCACAATAT
>CAZLLL010000073.1:0-9621 GCA_964560255.1 uncultured Methylomonas sp. | reverse complement strand
ATACGAACAAAAATCCTGCCCAATATTGGACGATTATTTATTTCCAGCTCCTTAAGCTTGCTGTCGCCAGCGGTAATACGTTTCACCATCATCACAAGCCCAGCCTGCGCGGCGATTATTACTCCCTTCTTTGAGGATTTTCTGGCAATGATGTTCAATGATAAATTGATCCCAGTTATCATCAATTTGAGTTTTCCAATACAAATTAAATAATACTGCTATCGCTATAATAAATGTGAGTATAATTATAGTGTCTCGTGGGCTAGTTTTAATAAAGCTTAGCAAAGCTTTTAGTGGGTGTTTCATATCATTATCTCAGCTAGTAAAAAATGAGAATTCATCTAATATAGGAATGGGAATTAAATAAGTTGTGTAATTATGGCGCAGTATTTTTGTTTGCCTTCAAGGCGCGGTAACAGGCGCATAGCAAGCTACGTAACTGTTGCCGCAACGCCGAAGGCGAGCAAAAAGACAAGTCAGAATGCACACGTTATTTGATTCCCATTCCATAGTATCATTATGGCCGAGTAAATAATATTCTAGGTTTTTCTAAGGTAATTGTTTATGCACAAATACTGTAACCGTTCAGGTTCCCCTTTGTAAAATGGGAGTTGAGGAACCTTTTTCTATAAAACCTCCCCTAGCCCCTCCTTGATAAGAAGGGGGATGGAACGATTAGCAAATATTTTGTATGATCAGGACGATGAATTTCTAACGGTTGATTTTAGCCGATAGCTGCTTTGCAGTCATTTTACTGGCCTGTTAGAACTAAGATTCAACATTTTGCTCTCAAATATCAATCGGCTCGCTATAAACCCCGCAACCATGATTGCGTGACGTATCGCTTATTTATTTTTTAATTACTTAGGAATGGGCACGGAATAACTTGAGCAACTGATACAGGATTTTTATTCGTATTCAAGGCGCACAAGCAGACGCATAGCGGGCTACGTAACTGCTTGTGCAACACTGAATACGGACAAAAAGACAAGTCAGTTGTTCAAGTGTGTCGTGCACGTTCCTTAACACACTCTATATTTTTTCATGTTTAAAAAACTCTACGATAAAGCTATTCAATGGTCTAAACACCGGCATGCAACAAAATACCTGGCAACTTTAAGCTTTGCAGAGTCTTCTTTTTTTCCTATACCACCTGATGTTATGCTGGCACCGATGGTACTCGCACAGCAAGAAAAAGCCTGGCGACTTGCACTTATTACCACCATTGCTTCGGTACTGGGCGGAATGCTTGGTTACGCGATAGGTTTTTTTTCCTTTGATATGATTCAGCCGTGGCTGGAAGGATCGCATTATTGGGATAAGTATCAACTGGCAGAGCAATGGTTTAAGGACTGGGGGTTCTGGGCAGTGTTTATCGCAGGATTTTCGCCTATACCCTATAAAGTCTTTACCATTGCAGCAGGGGCTCTAAATATGTTGTTTTTACCCTTTGTACTCGCTTCTTTCGTCGGACGTGGCGCACGTTTTTTTCTGGTTGCCGGATTATTATCCTGGGGAGGTGAACGCTTTGAAAGTAAACTACGTCAATATATGGACTGGATTGGCTGGACGGTTGTTGTTTTATTAGTGATAGGAATCGGCATCTATAAATTTCTCAATCCATAAGGCAATAAGGGAGATGGAAACAAATAATCATCCAATATTGCGAGTCTTTTTGTCCGTCTTCTGCGTTGTAGCAACAGTTACGTAGCCAGCTATGCGCCTGTTACTACGCCTTGAATACGAACAAAAATCCTGCCCAATATTGGACGATTATTTATTTCCAGCTCCCTAAGCCCAGTTTAAAATAATTGAATATTTGTTCTGCAAGTATGTATTTAGGGGCGCGTACGAAATAAGTTGGGCAACAATTTTATGCGATTGAGTTCACACTTTTTCCTGTTCTGTTTTTTATGTGCTACAGTACGAGTGATAGAAGGCAGAGGACATTAATATGCGTATAGTTGTGGTTTTTTTTCTTTGTGGGCTTATGCAGTCTGCTTTAGCCATTACCAAATGTGAAATTAATGGCAAGATTATTTATAAAAGGGGAATCTGTCCAGTCCATTCAAGTACAAAATATCTGGTAAAAGATAAGTATGTTGCAAAAGGATATTTGCAGCAACAGCAGAAGAAACGAATAAAGCAAGCAGAGAAATCTTTTATAGATATTAATACACCGCAAAAATGGCCAGATGAAGAGGCTGAATTGTTAGAAGCTGAAAACCAGCAATCTAAGCCAAAAAAAATGCAGATGTCAAATGAGTCAGCTCATTTTCAGATGAAGAAAGTAGTTCCAAACAATGCAGAGACAGATATAAAAAACATAGCCAACAAGAATGACGAGTTAAATGCTAAGGGAGCTGGAAATAAATAATCGTCCAGTATTGGGCAGGATTTTTGTTCGTATTCAAGGCGTAGTAACAGGCGCATAGCTGGCTACGTAACTGTTGCTACAACGCAGAAGACGGACAAAAAGACTCGCAATATTGGATGATTATTTGTTTCCATCTCCCTAAACTGTCGGAAATGGAAACAAAATTAGAGCAGCGAAATAAAGAGTTACAACGGCTGCAACAACAGTAAAAATGTAATCGTTCAGTCCCGCCTTTTGTAAAATGAGAGTTAAGGAGCCTTTTTCTAATAAAGCCTCCTCCTACCCCTCCTTGATAAGGAGGGGGGCTGAACGATTACGTAAAAATCACTTTTCTGGTTATGGCATTAGCAGAATTCAACCTTATCAGGCAGTATTTTACTCGTCCTGTACAACATAAAAATACCCGACTTTCTGTGGGTGATGACTGTGCGTTGCTTTCCGTGCCTGAGGGCTATGAATTAGCGATTACCACAGATACGATGGTTGAAAACGTACATTTTTTTGCAGATGTATTACCAGAGCAGTTAGGCCATAAGCTTCTCGCCGTTAATTTGAGCGACTTAGCCAGTATGGGAGCAGAGCCTGTTGCAATAACACTGGCGTTGACTATGCCAAAAGTTGATACAAACTGGTTAGATGCTTTCGCAAAAGGGCTATTTGCTTTGGCAGATAAATATCAGCTTGACTTGATTGGAGGTGATACGACTTCGGGCCCATTAACATTAAGTATACAGGCGATGGGGCTGGTGCCTAAAAATCAGGCATTAAGACGTTCTGCTGCTAAAGTTGGTGATTTGATCTATGTAACAGGGCAGTTGGGCGATGCTGGGCTAGGACTAAAAATAAAACAAGGTTATCTAACCCAGAATACACATCGGGCCATGCAGCGCTTTAATACGCCGCAACCACGGATTAAAGAAGGGCTCGCAATACGCACCCTGGCAAATGCCTGTATAGATATTTCTGATGGTCTGGCGCAAGACCTAGGGCATATATTAAATAAAAGTGCAGTGGGCGCACGTCTTGATTATAATCTGTTACCTCTATCTATTGAAGTATCTGACTATATGCAGCAAACGGACGATTGGCAGATGCCTTTGATAGCAGGGGATGATTATGAATTATGCTTTACGATACCAGCGCAACATGTGCCGCAGCTAAATATAGCGTGTACCTGTATTGGTGTTATTGAAGAGATGCACGGATTGCGCCTGGTGCGTAATGGCATAAGTGAAATTTTTGATAGTAGCGGCTTTGAGCACTTTGGGAAATGAGGAATCTATGTTTTTAACAAGCGTTGGAAAAAACCAATTAACAGCACGGGAAATATTACTAGATCCCATACTCTGCCTTGCCTTTGGCTTCGGTTCTGGATTAGCAAAAAAGGCACCGGGTACATTTGGGACTTTAGCTGCCGTCCCTATCTATATCGCTCTGGTTCAGTTTAATACACTTATTTATAGCATTGCGACTATCGTATGTTCTATTGTAGGCATCTGGATTTGTGGTATAGCAGCGGATAAACTAGGAGAGCATGATTTTGGTGGAATAGTCTGGGATGAAATTGCAGGATTTTTGATCACGATGTGGTTTGTTTCTTTCAGCTGGCAAAATCTAATACTGGGCTTTGTGTTGTTTAGAGTGTTTGATATTATTAAACCCTGGCCGATAAAATGGATAGATCAAAAAGTAACCGGTGGCTTTGGTATTATGCTGGATGATGTGATTGCAGGCTTGTTTGCAGGGGGGATTTTAGTATTAGGTAATGCGTGGCTCTAACATGCCAGTATTACAGAGGATTTTTGTTTGTTTTAAAATAAACAAAATAAATATCTCACCCAGCTTAGGAATGGGAATTGAATAAGTTGTGCAATTATGACGCAGTATTTTTGTTTGCCTTCAAGGCGCGGTAACAGGCGCATAGCTAGCTACGTAACTGTTTCCGCAACGCAGAAGGCGAACAAAAAGACAAGTCAGAATGCACACGTTATTTGATTCCCATTCCTTAAGAGCAGACTACGACTACGTAACTATCAACTAGCCAGCCATTTGAAATCTGTATCCAAGCAAAATATTTATCGTTTGTACGCAGGTTAACATAATGGTGGGCAAAAGAGACGACCCACCCTACAGATTTGTAAATGCCTAAGTTATTTACTCCCCTAGAAGATAGTGACTTGATATTATGAGTTGTGTAGGTTGGGGGTGAGGCACGAACCCCAACAAGGGGCCAGCACAATCAGCAATTCCCATTCCTTAACACCTGAAAAATGCAAAATATTTTTTCAACTTAAATCACGTAAAGCATCCGTGACCGCCTTTAAATCAGGCATAATCCAGGTCGGTGTATAATCAACCCTTTCTATGTCCTCCACTGTTGATGCACCTGTTAATACCATCAGGCTACGCATACCGGTACGAACGGCACCTAAAATATCAGTATCCAGACGATCACCGATTGCAATGGTGTTTTCCGCAGTACTGCCTAAAAGCATCAGAGCTTGCTGATAAATTATCGGTTCTGGTTTACCAATCACCTTTGGTGTACAACCCGTTGCTGCATGTAATGCAGCTAAAATCGCGCCATTCCCTTGTACTAGTCCACGCTCAGTCGGCAATGTGGTGTCACCATTGGTGGCAATAAATTCAGCACCCGCGCGTAAATTCAATGTAGCTGTCGATAATTTATCCCAGTTAATTGATTCATCTTTACCACAGACTACAATGTCTGCGCCTTGTCCAGGCGTTGCTTCGGTACTTAACTGATAGAGATCGGTTAAGATAAATCCTTGTTCGCGTAATGGCTGAATAGCGCCATCTTCACCTAAAACAAAGACTCGCGTGCTGGCAGGATCTTTATGCTGAGCAAGATACAGTGCTGTGGCCATGCCGGATGTTAAAATTTCTTTGGCTGTGACTGCTACGCCCATTCGTGCCAATTTATTGATATATTGTTGGTTGGTATGACTGGCGTTATTGGTTGCCAGCACAAAGGGAATTTTTTTCTCGCGTAAAACCTGAAAGAAATCGTTTAATCCAGCAATGGCTTGTTCACCGTGCCATAATACGCCATCCATATCTATGATCAATGCGTGTATATTTGTAAAAGGGGCTGTCATGTTAAGTTTTTATTGGAAGCAAAATAAACGGGTTAAAAATTCAGGCCTTATCTGCCTGCTGTTAATAGTACTCAGTATAACAGGCTGTAGCGTAAAACAGCCACGTCAGGTTGCAATTGCATCTGCCCACCCCTTGGCAACGCAAGCAGGTTTTGAAATATTACAGCAAGGTGGTAATGTCTACGATGCAGCGGTCGCCGTTAGTGCAGCATTAGCTGTAGTAGAGCCTTCTGGTTCGGGACTGGGTGGTGGCGGTTTCTGGTTACTGCACCGTGAGAGTGATGATCTGAATATTATGATAGATGGTCGTGAAAAAGCACCTTTAGCGGCACACAAGAATATGTTTCTTGATGCATCGGGCGAGGTCAATAAGCAGCTCTCATTAAATGGCGTATTGGCCGCTGGGATTCCAGGTATGCCAGCTGGCCTGGTACACTTGTCTGAAACATATGGAAGACTCAGTCTGGCAGAAAATTTACAGCCCGCCATACGTTATGCACAACAGGGTTTTCATATTGATGCCAGACAACAAAAATTATTACGTTTTAGACAAGATATACTAAGGCAGCACCCTGAAACGGCCGCTATTTTCTTACCCAATGGACAACTGCCGGATAATAACAGCGTCATAAAACAGACAGACTTAGCAGAGACTTTACAGCAATTGGCCAAAAAAGGTAAAGCGGGGTTTTACCAAGGGATTATTGCAAATAAATTGGTCAACGCAGTACAAAAAGATGGGGGACTCTGGACGCTGGAAGATCTGCTTAAATATCAGGCTATTGAACGTCAGCCTGTGACGGGAAGCTATCACGATATAAAAATCACCAGTGCTGCATTACCTTCATCGGGTGGTATTGTTTTAGTTGAGGCCTTAAATATTTTGCAAGATCTCGATCTGGAAGCTGTCGATAATATTACACGTAAACATTTTATCGTTGAGGCCATGCGCCGTGCATATCATGATCGTGCTATCTATTTAGGTGATTCTGATTTTATTGATGTGCCAGTTGAACGTTTGATCAATAAGCAATATGCGCAAGGATTATCCAGTACCATTCGCACAGATAAAGCTTTACCTAATGAGTATTTAAGCGGACATACTCAGGAAAAACAGAGGGGGCGCAATACCACGCATTTTTCGATTATTGATAATCAAGGCAATCGAGTGGCGGCTACGTTAAGTATCAACTTTCCTTTTGGTGCGGGGCTGGTTGCAGAAGGCACTGGTGTACTACTCAATAATGAAATGGATGATTTTGTCAGTGCTAAAAATAGTGGTAATGGCTATGGTTTAGTGGGTGGAGATGCCAATGCGATTGCCCCTGAAAAGCGCATGTTATCCAGTATGACACCAACCTTTTTGGAGGACAATAAACGCATTGCCGTGTTAGGCACACCGGGGGGGAGTCGTATTATTTCCATGGTGTTACTGGCAACGCTGGATTTTGCAGCAGGCCATTCAGTTGATTCATGGGTCAAAGTAAAACGTTTTCACCATCAATATGTACCTGATCAGATTTTATATGAGAAACAGGGGCTAAGTGCAGGTGAAATTTCTGCATTGCAAAGTCTGGGGCATCAGCTAAAACAGTCTTATCATTATGGTAATATGCAGGCGGTGCAGCTGAATACAGAGACAGGGATCTTATCCGCAGCAAGCGACCCTCGCGGTGAGGGACTGGGCACTGTGCAGCAGATTAATAAATAATATGTTTCTGAAGGTGCTTTTAAATATTTATAGAGCTTAGGAATGTGACAATATAACTTGAGTATATGGCTTGTCTTTTTATCCGTCTTCTTTGTTACGTAAATAGTTACGTAGCCTGCTATGCGCCTATTTACATGCCTCGAAGATGAACAAAAATCCTGCGTCAAATGCACAAATTATTTCATTCCCATTCCTTAGGAGTTAAAAAGCTTTAGCTTTTTATGAATTCAACAATAGCCAAAGTGATTGCATACCTCCAGGACATTTCATGACAAATATTGATATTTACTATGTCTCGTCAGTATCAGACTTTTCCCACCGCATAGCAGATTATTTAGCCATACTGGATAAAAACGAACTAGCAACTGCTGAACGCTTTAAATTTTCTAAACTCAGGGAGTGCTATATTATTTGTCATGGCATTTTAAGGCAGTTACTAGCAGAGCGTGTTAATCAATCTCCAGCTGATTTATGCATTGAAAAAGCAGAATTTGGTAAACCTTTTTTACCCCATTATACTGAATTAAGTTTTAATATGTCCCATTCTGGTGATATTCTAGCCATAGCTATTAGCGCTCACTGCCAGTTAGGGATAGATGTCGAATGCTATAAAGACCGTAATACATGGGAAGGTCTGGTAAAAAAATGTTTTTCACCTGAAGAAACTGATTATTGGTATAGCCTGAATAATAATAAACGTAGTCGGGCTTTTTATCAGCTATGGGTTAAAAAAGAAGCTTTTGTTAAAGCGGTAGGAAAAGGGATTACGCTAGGTTTAGATCAATGTGTTGTCAACCCAGAAGATTTTAGCTCTTTTCTACGTGTACCCAGGGTGGCTGGTGCGCCAGATAAATGGCAAATTTATCCTTTAGATTTAGCTGAAAATCAATTTGGTGCGGTGGTATCTGATCAGAAAAATAAAGGGGTCAGCGTTATTTATTTTTTACAAAAACCTTTCTCCATAGTCAAATAAGTAACACTGACCCTTTTATTTTCTTTGATTCCCATTCCTTAAATAAGTTCAGTTAAAAGATAGTTGTCAAAAATAGCTTTTGTTTTTACTTGTGTAATTGTATTTTCTAATGATTTTGTATGATCAATAATTGTCCCTACGCGTAAGTAATTAGGCGTATAACCAAAAACTTTGTATTGGGTGGCGTTAATCTCTTCTTTTTGACCTTCCCATAAGATATTAAAGGGTTTATTCATGTTTTGTGTAAAGAAGTCCAGTTTCATTTGTTCAGCTAATTGGTGTAATTGCTGACTACGCTGTTTCTTGACAGTATTTTGCACTTGATCTGGCAATAAAGCAGCTTTTGTTCCGTTGCGGATTGAGTAGCTAAAGATATGTATGTGTCCAAACCCTGTTTGTTGTATAAATGCAAAACTGTCTTGCCATTCTTGCTCGGTTTCTCCAGGAAAGCCAACAATAATATCGGTGGTAATATTGATATGCGGTACTGTTGCGCGTGCTTGCAGGACAATCTGACTAAATTCTGCGGTTTTACAACGCCTGGCCATGCGTTTTAAAACACTATCCGAGCCGCTTTGCAAAGGTAAGTGCAAGTGAGGCATCAGGCGTGGGTTACTAAACAAAGCAAAGAAATTTTCAGGTAAGTCCCAGGGTTCTAGCGAACCTAAACGTAAGCGGGGGAGGTTAGTCTGATCAAGAACTGCCTGAATTAAGTTGGCCAGATTCTGTTTGATATCTGAGCCATAGCCGCCTAAGTGGACACCTGTTAAAATAACTTCTTTAACACCTTGTTCAACAAAGCTATTGATCTCTTTTACCAGCTGAGCTATCGGTGTGCTTTTTTCTTCACCCCGCGCCACGGTAACAATACAAAAAGTACAACGATAACGGCAGCCATCCTGAACTTTGATAAAGGCACGTTGTCTGCCACGTCTGAATAAAGAAATTTCAGCAGGTTCTGTCGACATGGCAGGCATACTGGGAATATCTAATTCAGAGATAGCCAGTTCCACTAAGCGATCTTTATCCTGATTACTGACGATTAAATCAACGCCTAATAATTCTGCTGCTTCATCTGAATTGAGCGTGACATAACAGCCACTGGCAATAATTTTAGCGCTGGGATTGTCTCTATGAATGCGCCGAATAAGCTGGCGTGATTTACGCACGGCATCTTGTGTAACCGCACAAGAGTTGACAATAATCAGTTGCGCTTCATTTTGTACTCGGGTGATTTGATGTCCCGCAGTTTGAAAAGCTTGCCCCCAGCTTTCCAGCTCAGCTTCATTAAGGCGGCAGCCTAGTGTTCTTAGGTGAACTAACATTGTGTAAAAAACTATAAACGATGAAAATAAAAGGGATAATGCTCAAACGTAACTGTTCAGTCCCCCTCCTTAGGGAGATGGAAACAAATAATCATCCAATATTGCTAGTCTTTTTG
>CAZLLL010000072.1:0-9675 GCA_964560255.1 uncultured Methylomonas sp. | reverse complement strand
CGTTTATTGTTTGATGCACATCTTTTTGTCATACAGGGGATTTTACACGTTACCAATGGGATGAATATCTCGTCCTCTAATGGGGCTTATGTTTAATGTGTGAGTAACGATAAACGTTATGGACGGGGTAAAGCAAAGCAGTGTGTATACCTTACCGAAATCGAATTGCTTAGAATTACCTCTGTGAACGCTGCTTCCAGTGCTTAACAGCATTCCATCGCCAAATACCACGCACACCAAAATACCCGACGACTGATGAAATAATGCCTAGCACTAGACAGCCCATTAAGAATGGGCCACCTATCTCTCCTAGGCTTGACCAGACACTCTCCAGAGAAAACTCAAAATCAGCAGCAGGTGAGGGCTGATTGAGTGTCCATAGCCCGACCAGATAAGCAAAATAAAACATCGGTGGCATCGTGACTGGATTAGTTATCCATACCAGACCCACTGAGATTGGCAAATTAGCACGAAAATAAAGAGCTATAACTGCGGCAATAATCATTTGTCCAGGTGTGGGAATCCATGCAGCAAAAAGGCCAATTGCAAAGGCAGCTGAAACAGAGCGTCGATTTAAATGCCAAAGGTTTGGATCATCAATCTTATCGCCTAAAAATTTAAGATTTTTATTTCCTTTAATGGATTCTGGGGAAGGAATATATTTTTTTAAAAGCTTTTTAGGCATAAGTTTAAATCCATTGTTATTATTATAAAGAATTGTTTAAGTTTAACAGGTTTTAGGTTCCTCGCGTATGAAATTTCGCTATTCAGAATGGACAATATATATGCTGCATGTATGCTCAAAAATGGAATTTAATGTAGAGCGGACTTTAGTCCGCAACGATTGATAAAAATTGACTTGTGAACTTAAATTTACATTCCTTAGGAATGGGAATTGAATAAGTTGTGCAATGATGACGCAGTATTTTTGTTTGCCTTCAAGGCGCGGTAACAGGCGCATAGCTAGCTACGTAACTGTTGCCGCAACGCCGAAGGCGAACAAAAAGACAAGTCAGAATGCACACGTTATTTGATTCCCATTCCTTAATAAAGCAAAAAAATATTCAGGTGTGCAAGCTAGCCTATGTTTTTATCCATTGGATCATTTTTTCTAGGTGTCTTGGCTCTACAGCAATGGAGTGCGCTACCTAATGTTCTATTTTTAGGTACCTTGCTGCTAATTACCGCAATCTTATCTTTTTATCAATATAGGCGCGTAGCATTTTTTCTCTGTGGATTTCTTTTTGCCAGTGCCATTGCTCATCATATTCTGGCAAATCAACTTACCGCTGATTTACAAGCGAAGGAAATTCTGGTTCAGGGGGATATTGCTGGTTTACCCGATTACAATGCACGTCGAGTTCGCTTTGACTTCATTGTAAGCAAGGCTGCCGTACCTTTACCTAAAAAACTTCGTTTGAGCTGGTATTATCCTGAGCAAAAAGTGACTGCAGGGCAAAGCTGGCAATTTATTGTTAAATTAAAGCAGCCCCATGGCACTTTAAACCCGGGTGGTTTTGATTACGAAAAGTGGCTGTTTGCACAGCATATAGGTGCGACTGGTTATATTCGCCAAGTCAAGCAAGCAAAACTATTGGCAAGCAAAGATTATGAATTTAATCTTGCCATAATGCGCCAGAGATTGGTTAATTTATTAAATCAGCAACCGGTCAGCGCTGATAGCATCGCTATCATTAAAGCCTTAACCTTAGGAGATAAAAGTGCTATTTCCAGACAGCAATATGCGGTTTTGACTAATACTGGTACCAGTCATTTAGTAGCCATTTCAGGCTTGCATATTGGGCTAGTTGCAGGAATTGGGTATTTTCTTATTTTTCAAATCTGGATACGCGTACCATCCAATATGTATTCGGCACCACAAGTCGCTGCTGTATTTTCGCTTGGTACTGCTTTCTTTTATGCTGCACTGGCAGGGTTTGCCATTCCCACACAGCGTGCACTTATTATGCTAAGTATGTTGATGCTCTCGATACTATTACGTCGGCATGTGCTCATACTAAATATGTTTGCGATAGCCATGTTTTTAGTGTTATTGATAGACCCATTAGCGGTACTATCGGCAGGGTTGTATTTATCATTTTTAGCGGTTTTTTTTATAGTCTATACCTTATCAGGCCGTTTAGGACGACAAAATAAATTTGTGAGTAGTCTTAAAATTCATCTGGTCGTCGCCTTAGGCCTGAGCCCTGTGTTGCTATTCTTTTTTCAAAGTGTGCCTCTGATTTCACCTGTTGCCAATATAATTGCGGTACCTGTCGTCAGTTTTATTATTGTCCCCATCTCTTTGTTAGCCGTTGCCTTATTACAGATAACACCTGACATAACCATATTTTTATTACAGTTTATTGATAGCGTATTGCAGACCTTATGGCAATTTTTAACGTTGTTAGCACAATTACCCGTGGCAAATATAGTACGCCCTCAACCAGCAATATGGCAAATGATTATCGCTATACTGGGAGCATTATTATTCCTGGCTCCCAGAGGTATTCCAGGTCGATACCTAGGCATATTCTTTATTCTACCCTTATTTTTTATGAATAAAGCTAAGCCGCCTATTGGCGGTATGACTTTGACCTTATTAGATGTAGGGCAAGGATTGGCAGTGGTTGTACAAACAGCTGAACATGTTTTGGTTTTCGATACGGGAGCCCGGTTTTCAGATAAGCTGGATATGGGAAGGAATGTCGTCGTGCCTTTTTTGCAGCACGAGAATATCAGAGCCTTGGATATAATGATTATTAGCCACGCAGATAATGATCATATTGGCGGCGCAAAGGCGGTGCTCAATTCCATTGCGACTCAAAAAGTACTGACCAGCGTACCTGAGGAGCTAACGACTTATGCCGCTATTAAATGTATTGCAGGTCAACACTGGCACTGGGATCAGGTTGATTTTTATGTTTTATCTCCACCTGAGCAAAGCTTTAAGGATGAAAATGATAACTCCTGTGTTTTGAAAATTGAGACAAAACAGGGGAGTATTTTGTTAACGGGTGATATTGAAGTCATTGCAGAAAAATATTTAATCAGTAATGCATCTGAAATGTTGCCAGCCGATGTGTTAATTTCACCTCATCATGGTAGTAAAACGTCATCAACAAAGGGCTTCCTGGAAGTGGTTGCTCCACGCCTTATCTTAATACCTGCTGATGCACCTAACCGCTTTTCTTTTCCACATGCTGTGGTTTTAGAGCGTTACAAGCATTTAGGGGCGCAATATCTGGTTACTGGGCGGACGGGGGCTATTACTGTTAAGTCTGTTGATAGTAGGCTAGAGGTGGAGACGTATAGGGAAGAGCATAGCCATTATTGGAACGCTGGTAGAAAATAGTGTTGTTATCAGGCTGCGGCGGGGTTCGATTATCCCTGCCCCTTTTTCTTGCCAAACCGACATCAACATTCCTGTATAATACTTCGTTTTCTTGTTATTTGTTGAGTGAATAGTTCTTTGCAAGCTTCTTCTTCCCGAATTACTGTGACGGCTCCGGCGCGTTTACATATGGGCTTTATTGATCTCAGCGGTTCTTTAGGGCGACACTTTGGCAGTATTGGTGTCGCGCTGAATGAAATTAACACGCATTTATCTATTAGTTATGCTGATAAGCTAACATTAACAGGGATACCATCAGAGCGAGCATTAGCTTGTATTAAACAGCTATGCCTGACATTAAATGTTTCGAATCAACTGCATTTAGAATTACATGCCTGCATTCCTGAGCATGTCGGCTTAGGATCTGGTACGCAAATGTCGATTGCACTAGGTCTGGCTTTAAGTGAATTTTATAATTTAGGGCTTGATGTTCGTGATATTGCTAAATTGACTGCGCGAGGAGCACGGTCGGGAATAGGTATTGCGATATTTGAACGAGGCGGCCTGGTAGTTGATGGTGGGCGTGGAGAACAGACGGTGACACCTCCCGTTATTTCGCAGCTAAAAGTACCGGATGACTGGCGTTTTATTCTGGTATTTGATAAGCGTGGGCAAGGACTTCATGGTAATGATGAAATACAGGCTTTTAAGGATCTTCCTGTTTTTCCTCATCAAGAAGCAGCACGCTTATGTTATTTGCTAATGATGCAGGGATTACCTGCCTTAGCCGAAAATAATATTCATTTATTTGGTGATGTGATTACGCAGTTGCAAGCATCGGTTGGTCAGCATTTTGCCAGCGCACAAGGTGGCGTTTTTACCAGTGATGAAGTGGCAACAGCGATGCAGTTTTTGCAAACGCAGGGAGCCGTAGCAATAGGGCAGACCTCTTGGGGGCCTACCGGGTTTTGTGTCGTGCAAGGTATTGATGTGGCGCAACGCTTAAAGCAACAAGTGGAACAACATTATTCACATTGCGAAAACATTAGCGTACGAGTCGTCAGTGCCCGAAATTATGGAGGAGAAGTGCAGGTAGGGCAGGGTGTAGAACGGACTTTGATCCGCAATTGACTTAGGAATGTGCACGAAATAAGTTGAGCAACTTGCTTGTCTTTTTATCCGTCTTCAGCGTTGTATAAATAGTTACGTAGCTGGCTATGCGCCTATTTATACGCCTTGAATACGAATAAAAATACTGCGCCAGTTGCTCAACTTATTTCGTGCCCATTCCTTAACTACTGGTAACTTATGAGATATGAAAATAAAAAATTGTTTTGCGTCAATAGAGCATCAATGGTTTTTTTGTATGGTCTATAACCGAAATTTAGGCTCCCTTCATTTCCCAGTTTACATCTTTGTAGATGTGAGACGATTATTATGTAGGGTGCATTTTATGCACCATGGGTGCCACCAAGGACTCCGTGTCTGCTAGGGTGCATAGAATGCACCCTACATCTTGTCTTTCATTTTTAATGATATTCAAAAGTGTAAACTACTTTTGTGGGAATATGAAGGGTGCCTAAATTTAAATTAGGATACTAATACCCGTTATGTGTGAGACTGGCGGACTAAAGTCCGCTCTACAAGGGGTGCTAGTCATTGCTCATTCTGGAAGAATGCTGGCACAGTCTGTCAGGCTGGCGGGTTATAATCCATTGGTAATTGACTTGTATGCGGATCAGGATACAGCAGCGGTAGCAGAGCAACGTTGGCAAGTGAAGAACTTATCATTGGCTGTTGTACAAAGCGTTGTTGAAAAAATTATCTTATATTATAAAGTGCAGTGGGTTATTTATGGTAGTGGTATGGAAAACCAGCCTGAGACCTTGGTTTACTTGGCTGAAATGTTTAGCGTAACGGGAAATAATGCGACAGTTTGCCAGCAACTTAGCAATAAAAAAAGTTTTTTTAAGCAATTATCTATATTAGATATTCCTTATCCAGAGCTCAGCTTCAACGTGCCTAAAAAAATGACAAACTGGTTAATTAAACCTATTAATCATTTCGGAGGCTTGGGAATTAGCTGGTGCAATAGGATTGCAAACAAACATGAATACTATCAAAAATTTTGTCCAGGGAAGGCGGGGTCGGTGTTATTCTGTGCGGATGGACAGCAAGTTGATTTAATTGGATTTCATCGACAATGGACGCTTAATGGTAGTTTTGTCTTCTCAGGTATTGTTCAAGAATGCGTACTACCAGTAGCCGAACAAAAAAGAATACAAGGCTGGCTTGAAAAACTGGTAAGTTGTTACCATTTTAAAGGTTTGGGCAGTCTGGATTTTATATGCAATGAAGGTACATGTTATTTTTTAGAAATAAACCCGCGTCCACCCGCGAGTATGCAGCTGTATCCTGAACTAGATTTGTTAGCCGCGCATATAACAGGACGATTATCTAGCATAAAAGAACAAAAAACGGTATGTGCCATACAAATTGTATATGCAAGGCAAGCTTGTTATATTAAGCAGAATATTCAATGGCCTGACTGGAGTTTTGACAGACCTCGAATTTCAACTAATATAAAGGTAAATAATCCTATATGCACGATTATGGCACAAGAGAATACAGTTCAGCAGACGCTTGATAGTTTGCTGGATAAACAAAAAATTATTGAAAACACACTCTATTAAATTAAGGTATAGACCATTATGCAATACACGGCGAGCGTTAATAAACTGGCACAACCTTTAGTGCAGGAATTAATTGATAATGCGGATAAATTAAGACTGGATATTCAAACAATGGACAATGGTTGTACTCTTATTGATGCAGGCATTAATGTTCCTGGTGGCCTTGAGGCAGGGCGTATTATTACTGAGATTTGTCTGGGGGGGATGGGCAGTGTTTCTATCGGACACAGTACCTATACC
Organism: uncultured Methylomonas sp.; assembly: GCA_964560255.1. Taxonomy (GTDB): domain Bacteria; phylum Pseudomonadota; class Gammaproteobacteria; order Methylococcales; family Methylomonadaceae; genus Methyloprofundus. The sequence goes on along the minus strand of CAZLLL010000072.1, from coordinate 3,408 downwards.
GAAAACTGGCCATTAAGCATTACCGTTTATACCAGCAATCCTGTTCTGGCTTGTTTAGGCAGTCAATATGCAGGCTGGAGTCTATCACATGAGAAATATTTTGCGCTAGGGTCAGGCCCTGCCAGAGCCATGGCAACGAAAGAAAAAGAGGGCAAGGTTTTACCCGTTGAAGAACTTTACAGCGAACTGGGATATACTGATAAAGCGGAAACTGCGACTTTGGTCATAGAAAATGATGCCATTCCCCCGATAGAAATTGTTGAAAAAGTCGCGCAAGCCTGTGGTGTTGCGTTTGACAAATTAACTATTATTGTCACTCCGACCAGTAGCCTTGCGGGTAGTGTTCAAGTCGTAGGGCGAGTATTAGAAGTGGCAATGCATAAAGCGCATGAATTACATTTTCCATTGGAGAATATAATCGACGGCATGGGCAGCGCGCCTGTTTGTCCACCACATCCTGATTTTGTACAGGCAATGGGGCGTACCAATGATGCGATTTTATTTGCTGGGCAGGTGCATATTTTTGTCAAAGGTTCAGATGAAGAAGCAGAAAAATTAGCCACTGCATTGCCTAGTTCTACCTCAAAAGACTATGGCAAGCCTTTTGCTCAGGTTTTTAAAGATGCCAAATACGATTTTTTTAAAATTGATGGTATGTTATTTAGCCCTGCAAGCGTGATAGTGACTGCCGTTGAATCGGGTAATAGTTTTCGTGCCGGTAAATTAGACAATGACTTATTAAATCAATCTTTTGGTGTATAAAATAAAATTTTCATTCGCTCTATTTCTTTACTGGTAAATTAGGGTAGAATGAGAGGTTTTTCGAAAATGAGCTTATGTAGTGCCAGGAATGACTGGCAATAGATAGATGCCATTAATTTAGTTAGCAATTATAGAACGGGTTTTATACCTTCCTTTTAGAGTACAACAATGACAGATTTATCGCTTTATAGAAATATTGGTATTTTCGCGCACGTCGATGCGGGAAAAACAACAACAACGGAACGCATTCTTAAGCTGACGGGTAAAATCCATAAGCTGGGTGAAGTACATGATGGAGCAGCGACAACTGATTTCATGGAACAAGAGCAAGAGCGTGGCATTACGATTCAATCGGCTGCGACCTCATGTTTCTGGAATGATTATCGTTTTAATATCATTGATACTCCAGGACACGTTGATTTTACTATCGAAGTGTATCGTTCATTAAAAGTATTAGATGGTGGTATCGGTGTATTTTGTGGATCAGGTGGTGTAGAGCCGCAATCTGAAACTAACTGGCGTTACGCAAATGATTCTGAAGTTGCACGAGTTATTCTGGTTAACAAACTAGATCGTTTAGGTGCTGATTTCTACCGCGTTGTTAAGCAGATTGAAGATGTACTCGGTGCAAATCCATTAGTGATGGTACTGCCCATTGGTACAGAAGATGATTTTGTTGGGGTCGTTGATTTATTAACCCGTAAAGCATGGGTATGGGATAACTCAGGTGATCCAACCAACTACGAAATCCAGGATATCCCTGCGGATATGGTGGATGATGTTGAAGAATGGCGCGAAAAATTAATCGAAATGGCACTAGAGCAGGACGATGATGCCATGGAGAAATACCTGGAAGGTGAAGAACCAAATATTGAAACTATCAAAGCCTGTATTCGTAAAGGAACAATCAACCTGGATTTCTTCCCGACTTACTGTGGTTCTGCGTTTAAAAATAAAGGCATTCAATTAGTTCTGGATGCAGTTGTTGATTACTTGCCATCACCCACTGAAGTTAAACCACAGCCAGAAGTGGATGAAGAAGGCGAGGAAACAGGAAAGTTTGCGATAGTTGATGTGGATAAACCGTTCCGTGCCTTAGCGTTCAAAATTATGGATGATCGCTATGGTGCCTTAACCTTTGTGCGAATTTACTCAGGTAAGCTTGATAAAGGCGATACTATCATGAATAGCTTTACCGGTAAAACTGAACGTGTGGGTCGTATGGTGGAAATGCATGCCGATGAGCGTATTGAGCTAAGTAATGCGCAAGCAGGCGATATTATCGCGATTGTGGGCATGAAAAATGTAAAGACAGGGCATACCTTGTGTGACCCTAAAAATCCTGCGACATTAGAGCCTATGGTATTCCCTGATCCAGTTATCTCGATTGCGGTTTCGCCAAAAGATAAAGCCGGTTCTGAGAAAATGGGTATTGCGATCGGTAAAATGGTGGCAGAAGATCCTTCATTTCGGGTTGAAACTGACGAAGACAGCGGTGAAACTATTCTGAAAGGCATGGGTGAGTTACATTTAGATATTAAGGTTGATATATTAAAGCGTACTCATGGTATTGATGTAGAAGTGGGTAAACCACAAGTAGCCTACCGTGAAACAATCACAAAAATGATTGAAGATAGCTATACGCATAAAAAGCAATCAGGTGGGTCAGGTCAGTTTGGTAAAATTGATTACAGAATTGAGCCAGGTGAGCCGGGTTCAGGTTTTGTTTTCGAATCGAAAGTGACCGGTGGTAACGTGCCGAGAGAATTTTGGCCAGCGGTAGACAAAGGCTTTAAAAGCATGATTGATACGGGTGTATTGGCTGGCTTCCCTTGTTTAGATTTTAAAGTCACTTTATTGGATGGAGGTTTTCATGCTGTGGATTCATCCGCTGTTGCTTTTGAAATCGCAGCAAGATCGGCTTATCGTCAATCAATCCCTAAAGCCGGCCCGCAACTGATTGAACCAATTATGAAGGTTGATGTATTCACCCCAGAAGATCATGTCGGTGATGTGATTGGTGATTTAAACCGTCGCCGTGGGATGATTCAGGGACAGGAGGCTGGTGTGGCAGGTGTACGTATTAAGGCCGAAGTACCTTTAAGTGAAATGTTTGGTTATATTGGTGATTTACGTACCATGACATCGGGTCGTGGACAATTCTCTATGGAATTCTCGCATTACTTACCTTGCCCTAAAAACGTATCTGAAGAAGTCATTAAAGAAGTTGCAGAGCGCAATAAAGCAAAAAAATAAATAATCGATAGTTGTTCAAATAGTTCGGTTAATTTAAGGCCACTCATTAAAACTGGGTGGCCTTTTTTATTCCACCACAGCCATAATGCCCGCAAACAATGATATGTTTTACATGTAAAACTTCAACTGCAAACTGGATGACAGATAAGCTATTTAAATCTGTATGCACCATGACATTGGCAATATTTCGGTGGACAAAAACTTCACTGGGTGCTAAATAAATTACTTGATTAGCCGAGACTCGACTATCAGAACAGCGTCTCCAGAGATATTCAGGGGTTTGTTGTTTAGATAAATTTAAAAAAATCAGAATCAATGTCCATCGCTGAAAATCCTGGAAACGGAGCGCCAGCGAAGTGATGATTTTTAGTCCGCGATAGGCAACGCTGT
>CAZLLL010000071.1:0-9721 GCA_964560255.1 uncultured Methylomonas sp. | reverse complement strand
TATTGTGTCAACTTTGTTATAACATCAAGGAAAAAGCAGAAAAAGGGGTCAGTACCTAGGCTGTCGAAGTCCTGACCATAGGAGTTAAAGTAATTTTCTCTTTTTGGATATTCCTTGTTTTGAAAATTATTAGCATATTATTAAAAAATAACTTATTGAAAAAAACAATCGCTATTATTAACCTGGCTTTGGTCAGCACCTTCCATTGCGCAAGATAAACTAACAGATTTTCAGCTTGAAGAGCGTGTAGAGCGGACTTTAGTCTGCAAATCTGCATAATTTAAACTTCACTAAAGTGTTGTGTTAATTTTGGGTATTAACTTAGGAACGTGCACGAAATAACTTGAGCAACTGACTTGTCTTGGCTACCAACTTAAGAGGGGACAAGCCATCATTTGTAGGGTGGGCAATCTTTTCTGCCCACCGAGGTTCAACTTGATGGTGGGCAAAAAAAAACTGCCCACCCTACTTATTTTGCAAAGGAGTTGTCCCGTCTTAGGTGTTGCACAAACAGTTACGTAGCTCGCTATGCGCCTGTTTGTGCGTCTTGAATACGAACAAAAATTCTGCGTCAGTTGCTCAATTTATTTTGTACCCATTCCTTACTCACTGTTTGTGGTATTTAAATCTTGATATAATTTTTTCCAATCAAAGAATTTTCCAGGGTCGGTTTTGCGCTGTGGAGCGATGTCACTATGTCCAGTAATGTCTTTCAGTTTTAATGCGGGATAGGTTTGAATAAGGCATTGAATCAATACGCTTAATTGCTGGTATTGCTGTTTAGTATAAGGGGAGTCATTCGTTCCTTCGAGCTCTATGCCTATAGAAAAGTCGTTGCACTTTGTCCTCCCTTGATATTCAGAGTCACCGGCGTGCCATGCGCGTTTATTGAAGGGAACATATTGAGTTATTTGACCATCTCGTTGAATGACAACGTGGCTGGATACTTGTAGTTGACAAATTTTAGCAAAGCTTGGATGTGTTTGAGCTTTAAGCTGATTAGTAAAGAGCTGCTCAATAAAAGGAGTGCCAAACTGTCCTTCCGGTAAGCTAATGCAATGTATAACAATCAAGGAAATGTCGCTTTCATCAGCACGTTTATCGCAGTTTGGTGAGGGTGTTTTGTGCGCAGATGTTAACCAGTGATTACTAATTTTCATTGTTATAAGGTGACATAAAAGGAAATAATCTATTACTATTTATTATTATATGGAATAATGCTTAGTGATTGATGGATATTAGTTAATGGAATTCGCTTATTGTACTCAATCTTTTAATAATAAAAACTAATAAAGAGAGGGAATTATGATGAAAATAGAATCTGTAATATTAGCGGTCATTGTTTTGGCTGTATTGCTATTCTTGTATTTTAGAAAAAAAAGCAAGATGGCTACTGCTGAAACTTCTGTTGAATCAGCTAGTTCAAAGATAATCTCACCAGAATCAGAGCCTGAATCTATAGTTAAAGAGCCAATCATTACAGAAGCAGTGGAGATAAGCGACGTAACTGATGTTGTTCCAGGGGATTCTACTTTAAGACGGCATTATCTACAGAATCTTGTTTCTCAAGCCGAGAGCTCAGGTGATGTTGCTGTTGTTAGTGACATGGCGGCTTTCAAAGATTCTGAAATTAGCGCAATTGAGGACGTTGCCGTGGTATCTCGCTCAGCATCTGTCATTCCTGAAGACGTGGTATTAAAACGTCATTTTATTCAGCAATTAAGGTCTGAAATAGAAGCAAAGATGCCAGCCCGACCAAGCGATTCAACTTTAAAACGTCATTATGATGCGCAGTTATTAAGTGTTGTTGCTAGCAAATTAGATGCATTGAAATAATACCAGTTTGGGCTACGACTTAGGAATGGGAATCAAATAACGTGTGCATTCTGACTTGTCTTTTTGTTCGCCTTCTGCGTTGCGGAAACAGTTACGTAGCTAGCTATGCGCCTGTTACCGCGCCTTGAAGGCAAACAAAAATACTGCGTCATAATTGCACAACTTATTCAATTCCCATTCCTTAATACGGAACATACGGTAGGAGAGTGACACGCTTTAGCTATTTCCGAAACAGCAATAGCTAAAGTTATTGTACTCCCGCATAGAAATGCGACAAAATAACCTGAGCTTCAAATATGCATAAGCTCTGTGTAGGTTGGGGGTGAGGTACGAACTCCAATAATGCGGCTAGCTATATCACTGATGCCGTACATTAGGCAACTGGGTTTTTCGATTGTGCTACCCCTTGTTGGAGTTCGCGCCTCACCCACACGTCTCAATTTATGGTCTTTAAAAAGGACTGCCAACTTTAGACAGGGTAAATTTTCAATATGGTATAAATTTGTCCCGCCTAAAGTAAATTGGTAGCTTTAGGCTCTGATAGGATTGCAGGTGGTAACTAACTATAGTAAAACAATCTATTGAAACTATGGTAATTATTTTTTAAGTCGTGAAACCTGTTTTTTTCAAAGGTTTATTTTTATGGACTTTAAGCGTATTTTTTGCACAGCTAAAAATAACTTAACCTAATGAATTTTAATAACTTTATGTTCCGCTTTAAATCCTGATAGCCCAATTTTACTATTCACTCATTACTTGTTTTAATCACTTGCTGCTCACTTTCAATTAATAACCAATGACCTATCCAGATTCTATTAATATCCAATCATTTCTTGATGAAGATATTGGCAGCGGTGATATTACTGCGATGATTATTTCTGCATCATGTACAGCTAGTGCCAGTGTTATTACCCGTGAGGAAATGGTGTGCTGTGGTCAAGAGTGGTTTAATGCCGTTTTTGCAGCATTAAGTGCGGATATAACAATCAACTGGCATGTTGCAGAGGGAGAGTACTTGGCAGCAGATACACAGTTATGTACTTTATATGGCTTGGCGCGCGCTTTGTTAACAGGTGAGCGTACTGCATTGAATTTTCTGCAAACACTTTCAGCAGTCGCTACGCAAGCCCGTTTATACGCAAACGCAGTGGCAGGAACAAGTTGCAAAGTACTGGATACCCGCAAAACGATTCCAGGCTTACGAGAGGCACAAAAATATGCAGTGCTCTGTGGTGGTTGCTATAATCATCGCGTCGGTTTGTATGATGGCATATTAATTAAAGAAAATCATATTATGGCGGCGGGTTCAATTGCAGAGGCGGTTGCTCAGGCGAGACAAATCAGTGATAAGTTGCTGGAGGTTGAGGTCGAAACAATGGCTGAACTGGATCAGGCTATTACAGCCCAGCCAGATCGAATCATGCTGGATAATTTTACTTTAGCGCAATTGCGGCTAGCAGTTGATAAAGTAGCGGGTCGCTGCGCTCTGGAAGCTTCGGGCAATATTTTGTTGAGTGATATTCGCGAAATAGCTGACACAGGCGTGGACTTTATTTCGATTGGTGCGTTAACAAAAAATATACAGGCAATAGATTTATCTATGCGTATCGCTTTGAGGGAGTGAATAATGGAAGATATAGCAAACCTGTTAAAATATCTGACGCACGGCGTTTATGTTGTTGGTGTGGTAGATGGCGAACACACGAATGCTTTTACTGCGGCATGGGTCATGCAAGTCTCTTTTGCGCCAGTCATGCTGGCACTAAGCATAAACCCTGAACATTATTCCTATCAATTGCTAAAACAAGGCAAGGCATGTAGTATTAACGTATTAGGTCAGCAACAAATGACGATGGCGGCACACTTTGGCCAGTCAGGAATAAAAAATAAAATGGCGCAGGGAAACTGGTCAGTCGCTTTAACGGGAGTGCCGTTTTTACAAGACAGTCTGGTTTATTTTGATTGTAAAGTACGCAATGAGGTTGCGGCGGGTGATCATCAGTTAGTGATATGTGAAGTAATGGAAGCAAGGCAATTAAATGCGGGGGTTGCTATGCTTTATAATAATACAGGAAATATGGATAATAGTACTGAACTGTATTAATGGTTCTTTAAGGAATATGACAATATAACTTACGTATTTGATTGACCTTTTTGTCCGTCTTCAGTGTTGCACAAACTTTATGTAGCTTGCTAGAGTTAGGTTTGTGTGTCTTGAATACCAGCAAAAAATCCTGCGTCAATTGCTCAATTTTCCCACGCCTATTCCTAAACGAATAAAATCTAATTACTTTTGACCGAGCTGGCTTATGAGTTTAAAAATAGAAAGAAGTCCAAGAGCAATAACATGTCTGGATGTGAATATTGAGCAAATTAATGGCGAACAGATATCTGCATTGACTTCGAACGTCTCTAGCGGAGGTTTTGCCATTCAATGTAATATGGAAGAGCGAGATAAAATAACACCGAATGGTGATTATGTTGATGATGTTGAGCCCGTTGATGTGACTTTACAATTACAAGATCAGTATGGGCATAAAGAGGGAGTACATGCTAGGTGTCGGATTGTTTATTCGCGTCGAATTGCACAAGATAAATGTCAGATAGGGATGAGTTATATTGAGTTATTCGATGATGGGCAAGATAAATTATTACAATTAATTAAAAATAATTAATTGTTCGTTTTGATATTAATGAGTGGTATTTGATAAATAATTTAGCCCTCTTTATTGACTCGTTTTTAAATTTTAAAGGCTGCCAATTTAAGATGGAACTTAGGAACATGCACGAAATAAGTTGAGCAACTGACTTGTCTTTTTGTCCGTCTTCGGTGTTGTACAAACAGTTACGTAGCTCGCTATGCGCCGTGTGTGTGCCTTGAATACGAACAAAAATCCTGCGTCAGTTGCTCAACTTATTTCGTGCCTGTTTCTTAATGACAGCAGTGCAATGGCTTGATCTATTTCCAAAACAGTCATAGCAGAGGCGGTTAAACTTCATAAAAAAATGAATAATTTAAAAATATTAATGACCATGCTCTGAAAATTCAGTAGAATTAAAGCAGTATATCGAATTTTTCGATGAGTGATAATTACAAACATTAATTCAAAACGGGATGAGTCGCAAGACTCCTTCCGTTTTGTACATTTAAGGTGGCTTATTTTGAACAAACCTGCATTACTGATGTTGGAAGATGGAACAATTTTTCGTGGCGTATCAATCGGCGCAGATGGCTGTTCGGCTGGAGAAGTGGTCTTTAATACATCAATGACTGGGTATCAGGAAATCCTCAGCGACCCTTCCTATGCAAAGCAAATTGTCACATTAACTTATCCCCATATTGGTAATGTGGGTACTAATGATGAAGATAACGAATCATCAGCTGTTTTTGCCAGTGGTTTGGTGATTCGTGATTTACCAATATTGGCCAGTAACTTTCGTACAGAAAAAAATTTAACAGCGTATTTACAAGAATATAATGTTGTTGCCATCGCGGAGATTGATACTCGTCAATTAACTCGCCTGTTACGTGATAAAGGTGCGCAGCGGGGCTGTATTATTGCCGGTGAAAACATTGATGAAGCAATGGCCCAGACTGCTATTGATGCTTTTTTGGGTTTAAAAGGCATGGATCTGGCGAAAGAAGTGACGACCTCGGAGACTTATCAGTGGAGTGAAAATACCTGGAGTTTACAGCAAGGATATACCCTAGCAGAAAATTTAAATAGGCATGTGGTGGCCTATGATTTTGGCGTTAAACGTAATATTTTACGCTTGCTCGCCAATCGTGGGTGTCGCGTGACCGTAGTACCTGCCATGACACCTGCCAGTGATGTTTTAGCGATGAATCCCGATGGCGTATTTCTTTCAAACGGGCCCGGCGATCCCGAACCATGTACTTACGCGATTACAGCGATTCAGACTATTCTTGAGCAAAAAGTACCCGTGTTTGGCATTTGTTTAGGACATCAGTTATTAGCTTTAGCGTGTGGTGCAAAAACCGAAAAAATGAAGTTTGGGCATCATGGTGCTAATCACCCAGTACAGGAAAAAGCCACGGGACGAGTGATGATTAGTAGTCAAAATCATGGTTTTGCAGTAGATGAAAAAACGCTGCCAGATAACTTAATGGCGACTTATCATTCTTTATTTGATGGTAGTTTACAAGGTATCGCACGCACAGATATTCCTGCAATGAGCTTTCAGGGGCATCCTGAAGCAAGTCCTGGGCCGCACGATGTTGAGTCATTATTTGATGACTTTATAGAAATGATGAAGCAAGCTAATTAATAATAGAGTTATAAACGAATATGCCAAAAAGAACCGACATAAAATCCATTTTATTATTAGGCGCGGGCCCTATTGTAATTGGTCAGGCTTGCGAGTTTGATTATTCAGGGACGCAAGCTTGCAAAGCCTTACGTGAAGAAGGTTACCGTATTATCTTGGTTAATTCTAATCCGGCGACGATTATGACTGACCCCGATATGGCAGATGCAATCTATATTGAGCCTATAGACTGGCAAACAGTTGAAAAAATCATAGTAAAAGAAAAGCCCGATGCGATATTACCGACCATGGGTGGTCAAACGGCGTTAAATTGCGCCTTAGATTTAGATCATCATGGTGTATTAGAGAAATATGGCGTGGAAATGATTGGTGCAAGCAAAGAAGCCATTAATATGGCAGAAGATAGAGAGCTGTTTAATCAGGCGATGGGACGGCTTGGTTTTGAAGTGGCTCGTTCTAAAACAGCACATTCCATGGAAGAAGCGTTTGCTGCACAGATACTCGTTGGCTACCCGACTGTCATTCGCCCTTCGTTTACGATGGGTGGAAGTGGTGGCGGTATTGCCTATAATAAACAAGAGTTTATTGAGATCTGTGAGCGTGGTTTGTATTTATCACCCACCAATGAACTGCTGGTTGAAGAATCCGTGTTAGGCTGGAAAGAATATGAAATGGAAGTAGTGCGTGATAGCAATGATAATTGCATTATAATTTGCTCCATTGAAAACCTTGATCCGATGGGCGTACATACGGGTGATTCAATTACCGTTGCTCCCGCGCAGACTTTAACCGATAAAGAATACCAGATATTGCGTAATGTCTCTGTCGCGGTGCTACGTGAAATTGGTGTCGATACTGGGGGCTCAAATGTTCAGGTAGCGATCAATCCTGATGATGGACGTATGATCGTTATTGAGATGAATCCGCGGGTTTCTCGCTCTTCGGCACTGGCATCAAAAGCGACAGGTTTTCCTATTGCAAAAGTCGCCGCTAAACTGGCAGTAGGGTATACCCTGGATGAACTTAAAAATGAAATTACCGGCGGGGCAACGCCTGCTTCATTTGAACCGACAATTGACTATGTGGTCACCAAAGTGCCCCGGTTTACCTTTGAAAAATTTCCACAAGCTGATGACCGGTTGACTACGCAAATGAAGTCAGTGGGTGAGGTCATGGCGATTGGGCGCACTTTTCAGGAATCATTGCAAAAAGCATTGCGCGGTCTTGAAATCGGTGTAGATGGTCTAGATGAAGTCGTTGATTTTTCAGGTCCTGAGGCAGACGATATTATGCAACGAGAAATGCGCCACCCTGGGCCTGATCGTATATGGTATGTGGCGGATGCATTCCGTAGTGGCATGGCATTTACCGAAATACATGAGGCGAGTAAAATTGACCCGTGGTTTTTAGCGCAAATTGAAGATTTGGTGTTAACCGAAAAGTCTCTGGCAAGTAAAACATTGGCAACCTTAAAAGGAGGTGAGCTATTTAAGCTAAAACAAAAAGGTTTTTCAGATGCACGTTTAGCAAAATTACTGGAGACTAAAGAGTCAGATATTCGTAATGCCAGATATAAACTGAATATGCACCCTGTCTATAAGCGTATTGATTCCTGTGCCGCTGAGTTTGCTTCGGATACGGCCTACTTATATTCGACTTATGAGAAAGAATGTGAAGCGCGGGTTACTGATAAAGAGAAAATCATTATTTTAGGCGGCGGGCCGAATCGCATTGGTCAGGGCATAGAATTTGATTACTGCTGTGTGCATGCCGCTTTAGCATTACGTGAAGAGGGTTATGAAACCATTATGGTGAATTGTAACCCAGAAACCGTTTCGACTGACTTTGATACATCAGACCGTTTATATTTTGAACCAGTGACGCTGGAAGATGTGCTGGAAATTATTCATCTGGAAAAACCCAAAGGTGTGATTGTCCAGTATGGCGGTCAAACACCCTTGAAATTGGCTCGTGCTCTGGAAGCTGCAGGTGCCCCCATAATTGGTACCTCACCCGATGCCATTGACTTGGCTGAAGATAGGGAGCGCTTCCAGAAGTTAATTGAAAAACTAAATTTAAAACAACCGCCCAATGCCACGGCACGTTCAACTGAACAGGCTGTGAATGCAGCAAAGGGGCTCGGTTACCCGCTAGTGGTGCGACCATCTTATGTGCTTGGTGGTCGTGCAATGGAAATAGTCTATAACGAGGAAGGTTTACAACGTTATATGAAAGAAGCTGTGAGTGTCTCCAATGATTCTCCTGTCTTGCTGGATCGTTTTCTGGATGATGCGATTGAAATGGATGTGGATGCCATTTATGATGGTGAGACCTTATTGATTGGTGGTTTGATGCAGCATGTTGAACAGGCAGGTGTGCATTCAGGGGATTCGGCTTGTTCGATTCCACCTTATGATTTGGCTCCCCATCTGCAGGATCAATTGCGCGTACAAGTCACACAAATGGCAGAAGCCCTCGGAGTGCGCGGGCTAATGAATACTCAGTTTGCCATTCAGGGCGACACGATTTACGTTTTAGAGGTAAACCCCAGAGCCTCACGGACTGCCCCTTTTGTTTCTAAAGCCACGGGGTATCCCTTGGCAAAAATAGCGGCGTTGTGCATGGTGGGTAAGACATTAAAGGAGCAAGGAATTACTAAAGAATGTATTCCTGATTATTATTCGGTTAAAGAAGCGGTTTTCCCCTTTGTCAAGTTTCCAGGTGTTGATCCATTACTAGGACCTGAAATGAAATCAACCGGTGAAGTCATGGGGGTTGGAAAAACATTTGGTGAAGCCTTCGCCAAATCTCAACGTGCTGCAGGTGTTGATTTAAGTCGTAGTGGCAAGGTGTTAATGAGTATTCGTCATGCAGACAAGCCTAAAGTTGTTGAAATTGCCCAAATGTTAATTGCTAAAAATTATCAAATAGTCGCAACGATAGGGACGGGAAGAGTACTACAAGAGGCGGGAATTGCTTGTGAAATCGTTGATAAAGTCAATAAAGGTCGTCCAAATACGGTTGATATGATTAAAAATGGTCAGGTGCAAATGATCATTAACACGACCGATGGTGTAAAATCGGTGGCGGACTCTTTTACCATGCGCAGAGAAGCACTGCAACACCACACCACTTACTATACCACTATGGCGGGGGCTAAAGCGGCGTGTTATGCTTTGGGAGAATTAGATGCGGGTGATGTCAATTGTCTTCAGGATTTGCATAGAAGTCTACGTTAAAATAGAGGGCAGGTAAATTAGCGCAACCGTTTAGTCCTCTGCTGAAAATCAGGGAAACGGAGCTTAGCGAAGTGATGGTTTTTAGTCCCTGATAGGTGACAGGGCATAGGCCAAAACCAAGTAAATACAATAGCGCGCGAGGGCGGCAAGAATTGCATTCCGAATAGTCGTCCAGCCATTTGAGGTCGCCTTGACGAAGCGGCTTTGTGCGTAGTCGTGGCGGACGCAGGGTGTTCAGGGCATCTCCTAGTCGCTGCGTCGGTGAGCAGAAGCCGCGCTCTATGGATTTCAAGCGTCCCTCATTAAGGGAGCTGGAAATAAATAATCGTCCAATATTGGGCAGGATTTTTGTTCGT
>CAZLLL010000070.1:0-9756 GCA_964560255.1 uncultured Methylomonas sp. | reverse complement strand
TTTTTTATTTTGGCGAAGGTATTGCCATAATACTTTAATTATTAATGTATTTTTAATATAAAAAACAGAAAATAGACCCGCTCAATGTAAGAAGAACAGCTCTAGTTATTTTATAAATACTTAAAATCTGATGTTTGGAAATTTAATACCTGAAAGTCTATATGTTATGCTACCCTATTGTTGAATATTTCAACAATAGGGGATTTTGTAATGGCGACAGTTAACTTTAGCGTTCCAGAAGACGTTAAGCAAGATTTTAATGACGAATTTGCACAAGAAAATAAAAGTGCAATATTGACGGGTTTAATGAAACAGGCAATAGAAGAAAATCAAAAAAAGAAACGTTGTTATGATGCAATAGATGCCATTCTTGCATTGCGAGAAAATCAAACTGTCGTTTCGACGGATGATATTAGTCATGCGCGTGAAGAATTGAGGAAGTGAATGTCGTCATTGATGCCAGTGTTGCAATTAAATGGTTTATTCCAGATAATGAGGCAGAAGAAGACTCAGACAAAGCGATTCAGATACTTAAAGCAATACAAAAATCCAGACTAAATCCTGTACAACCCGTTCATTGGCAAGCAGAAGTTATTGCCGTGCTATCACGAATTCAACTGCAAGAATGTCAACGGAGTATTCAGCTATTGGATATTCTTGAATTTTCCGTGAGCGATAGCCTAGAAACATATCTCAAAGCTAGTAAAATAGCTGTTCAATTAAATCATCATTTATTCGATACCCTCTATCATGCAGTGGCAATAATAAACCAGGCAACTTTAATCACTGCGGACAAAAAATATTATCAAAAATCAAAAAAGTTAGGCAATATTGTTTTATTAAGTGAATATCAATTTTAGGGCTTAGTTCTAACTTCGGCCACTTTTATTAAAAAAATATTCATGAAACTATTTAAAGTTTTGTTTTACATAAATTTTAAGTAGTTCTAAAAAATAATTTTAGTTAAAGTGGCCGAAATAAGAACCAACCCCCAATTTTAGATAAACGACCTATTTATGCACAAGGCAACAATGCTAATCGTACTATGACCGAAGAACAACACCAGCCCAGCATCTCCCCTATTATCATCCACCTGCTTAAAGGCATCCTGTTTAGAAACCAGCATCCTCTATTATGGAATGATTTACTGGAACTACAGTCACAAATACTGGATTACGTACAAATCATCGGCCTTAACCTTGAAATTGATGATCCCGAAGGCTATGCCTGGCTAACGCAAGTTATTCCAGATGAAGATGCAAAAAATCCCTTGCCACGGTTGATTGCCCGCCGCCCTTTAAGTTATCCAATTAGTTTATTATGTGTATTATTGCGTAAAAAAATGGCAGAAGCCGATAGCTCAGGAGCTGAAACGCGAGTGATTGTTTCCAGACAGGAATTAAGCAATGCGATGCTAGTGTTTATGCCCGAAAAAAGTAACGAAGCGCAAATTGCCGCCTCAATTAATGCGACGATAAACAAAGTAGCTGAATTAGGCTTTTTACGCAAATTAAAAAATGATAATGAAAACCTGGAAATACAGCGTATTATCATCGCCTTAGTCGATGCGGACTGGACGGCAGACTTTAACGAAAAATTAAAAATTTATCAAGAACATGTCCAATCTACAGACTGAGCTAGACTTTATCACCGATGACAAACTGGTAGGCTTTAGACTGCATCGCTTTGAATTATTAAACTGGGGAACGTTTGATAAACATATCTGGAAAGTCAATTCCCTGGGTGAAAACGCGCTGTTGACTGGTGATATAGGTTCAGGTAAATCTACCGTGGTCGATGCCCTAACCACGTTATTAGTACCAACACAAAAAATCACCTATAACAAAGCCGCAGGTGCCGAGGCAAAAGAGCGTAATTTAAACTCCTATGTGCGGGGGCATTATAAGAGTGAAAAAGATGCTGAAAATTTATCCGCGAAACAAATTGCTTTACGTGACATCAATAATTACAGTGTTTTACTCGGCTATTTTTATAATGCCGGATACGATACACATGTAACTATTGCGCAGGTTTTCTGGTGCAAAGAAGATCAGAATCAACCTGCTCGATTCTACTGTCTCAGTACCGAGGCCTTAAGTATTGCCGAGCACTTTTCCCAGTTTGGCAGTGATATTCTGGATTTAAAAAAACGATTGAAACGGCGACAACAGCTACAGCTATTTGAATCCTTCAAGGATTACTCTGCGGAATTCCGTCGTCGTTTAGGGATAAAAAGTGAACAGGCTTTAGAGTTACTGTATCAAACCGTGTCGATGAAAGCGGTCGGTAACTTGACAGAGTTTGTGCGTACTCATATGCTGGAAGCCCCCCCTGTACAGGAGCGTATTACTTCTATTTGTCGCGAATTTGAAAACCTGAACCGCGCACATGAAGCCGTGTTAAAAGCAAAACACCAGCTCTCTTTATTAAAGCCGATGCTAGACGATTATAAGGCTTATCAAATAAACGCACAGCAACACAGCGATAAAACCCGTTGCCGCGAAGCACTGGATGCATTTTTTGCAGAGCATAAAACGATTCTATTAAAGCAACGTATCGAAAAACGTGGCATAGAGCTAGAAAAACAGCAACACAGGTTAGAGCGGAAAAACACAGAATTGGATGAAGCGCGTGTTGCCCAGCATCATCTGAAGCAAAGTATCGAAGATAATGGCGGACGGCGACTGGATGAAATTAGTGTGGAAGTAGGACGTTTAGAAAAAACACAACTGCAAAGAAAACAACAAGCCACCCGTTATCAAGGTTTTTGTCAGCAACTGGAATTAGATCAGGCGCAGGATAGTGACAGTTTCCTTGATAATCGTTTACAGGCTGAAAGTAAGCAACAAGGGATTGAAGAGCAGCAAACTGATGTTGATAAGCAAAAAATAGACACGACCATTGCACTCAATAAACACAAACAGCAAGAAGCGCAACTACAAGAAGAAATAAACTCCTTAAAAAAACGTCAGAGTAATATCCCGTTAAATAACTTGCGAATACGTCAGCAATTAGCAGAAACCATCGGCGTTGCGGCAGAAGAATTACCGTTTATTGGGGAATTACTTAAAGTTGATGAGACCCAAAGTGTCTGGGAAGGCGCGATAGAACGTGTCATGCATAACTTTGGCCTAAGCCTGCTAGTTGCCGAAGAGCATTATCAAAAAGTCGCTCATTATGTGGAGAAAACGCATTTAAAAGGGCGGCTGGTGTATTTTCGGGTGAAAGAGCAGCCTACCGAGCGTTTTGAAACGCCTGCCATTAAATCATTATTTCATAAGTTGCGCATTAAAACGGACAGTACCTTTTATGATTGGTTGGTCTTAGAAATCGCTAAACGCTTTGACTATTATTGTGCCGATACGCTAGAAGGATTTAGAAGACAGCCCAAAGCCATCACACCACAGGGGCAGGTAAAAAGTGGCGCATCACGCCATGAAAAAGATGACCGCCATGCGATTAATGACCGTTCCCGATTTATTTTAGGCTGGGATAATAAGGCAAAAATTGCGGCTCTGCAACAAACGCTGGGTGCTGTTCAGCGTGAAGGACTTGCCTGTTTAACGCAACTAAGCGAGCTGGATAAACAGTATAAATTACTGACCAGCCAACGCGATAAAGCGCGTGACTTGCTTAATATTGAACACTTTGACGAGATAGACTGGCAGTCCATCAGCCTGAGCATTGATAAATTACTGGATGAAAAAACTCAGATTGAACAAAAATCCGATATTTTAAAGCACTTACAAAAGCAACTGGACGAGAGTATTGCACAACTTATTATATTAGAAGAAAAGATCAGCACTTTAATCAAGGACGGCGGTAAATTAGAAGCGCAAATAGAAGAAGATAAAAGCCAATTCATTGTGAGTGAGCAAATGTTGCAGAGTGCGCCTCTGCAAGAGCGTGAATTCAGCTTTCCCATACTCAAAGAAATGCAAGCCAAAGCGTTACCTGAGGTTACATTAAGCATTGCCAATACGGATGACCACCGCAGTGTGATGCGCAAATGGATACAAAACCAGCTAAATGCTGAAATGTCGAAAATCCAGCGCTTGAGTGAACGCATTATCAAGCAAATGCAGCAATATAAAGACCAGTACAAGCTAGAAAGCCGTGACCTGGATGTTGCTTTGGAATCTGCTTTTGAATTTGGTGAAATGCTGGAAAAACTGGAAAAAGAAGACCTGCCACGACATGAAAAGCGTTTTCATCAAATGCTCAAAGAAGGTACGATACAGAAAATCGCCATGTTTCAGGCTAATCTGGATAAAGAACGTCAGGAAATTGAAGATAAACTGACGAAAATCAATCTGTCTTTAAATGCCATTGATTACAATACCGGAACTTATATCACGCTGATTTCAGAGCGCAGTAAAGACATTGATATTAGAGCCTTTCAGCAAGATTTACGCGCCTGTTTGTCAGATACTTTAGGCGGTGAGGATGATTTATATGATGAAAGTAAATTTCATCAGGTAAAGAAACTAATTGACCGCTTTAGTGGGCGCGAAGGCTTAACGGATGTCGATAAAAAATGGACACGTAAAGTCACTGATGTCAGAAACTGGTTTCTGTTTTCAGCCTCAGAACGTTGGCGCGAAGATGATCAGGAAAAGGAATATTATTCTGATTCGGCAGGAAAATCCGGTGGCCAAAAAGAAAAACTGGCCTACACTATTTTAGCCTCGGCACTGGCCTATCAATTTGGTCTGGAATGGGGAGAAACACAATCCAGAAGTTTCCGCTTTGTGATGATCGATGAAGCCTTTGGTCGTGGTTCGGATGATTCTGCGCGTTATGGACTGGAACTATTTAATAAACTAAATTTACAGTTGTTAATCGTTACGCCCTTACAGAAAATTCATGTCATTGAAAATTATGTCAAAAGTGTAAATTTGGTGCATAATGAAGGCGGTAAAAACTCGATGTTGCGTAACTTGACGATAGAGGAATATCATAAGGAAAAGCAGGCGTTACTTAGCGATGTAGATTAATGCGGTACTGTGTTGCTTGCGCTGGACGGGGTATTCACCTAGGCTGTCGAAGTCCCATGCTTTATTTTATAAATAGCCTTTAAATTCAATTGATTATGATTTTTCAAGGCGTAAAATATTACACAAAACAGGCTTTTTAACCCTCATTTACTTATATTGAGCGGGTCTATGCCTGTTTTTTTATATTAAAAATACATTAATTATTAGAGTGTTATGGAAAACCGTATAAATAATAAAAATATAATATTAGAAATCAGGCATTTTTAATTGCATATAACACATTGATTTTAAATGATTCTATATAAGTCATTGAAACCTAATAGCTATCTGCACCCCAGCATTAGTGTAATCCCACCTGCGGACTAAAGTCCGCTCTACACTGCTCTCAATAAATTCTAAAAGACTGCTGGATTTGTTCAAACTCATGTAAATAGGGCTTGGCCACTTCGTGATTCGCTGCAATAGTGACTAAATCATGTGAGAAAACTGAGGTGTTATACCAGTTAAAACTGCCATCTATCACGATATAATCATCAATAATGCAGTATTTAGAATGGATAGGAGAATAGGGCACTGGATGATCGTCTTGACCATAAACCAGACCGACAATCACACCAGAAGACCTTAAACGCTCAATAACGGGTAACAGTGGCCGATTTAATTCCTCTTCCATTGAGCGCTCAATACCAATTTTACCCTGTCGGGCAAGATGGCCATTAAACAGGATATGGACATACACACCTCTATTTTTGGCATTGATTAACGCACAAATCACACTATCGTTATAATTACCCAATAATTCACCAATCAAAAATAAACTGATTTTTATTGAATGATTCGCACGGTTAATTTCAGCTAGAATTGCATGATGGGGAAGGTAGTTTTCACCACTTTGCATATGATGCCTGCCAAAAGTATAAAGTAAATTAAACTGGCTGAAAGGATCTATGCCATAGCTTTGAATAACGCCGCCACGTTGACTTTGAAAAATATTATCCAGCAAACGGCATATCCCTTTTGAATGAAAGGTCATACCTGATTCCCAGTTGGCCCACCAGCGATCAAAGGTAATATTAAATGAGCCGAGTATGCAATCTTCATCATTAAAAATAACGAACTTGGTATGCATATCCGGCTCCACTTCAATTAAATGATGATCTGGGCTACAGACTACGCCAATTAATTCAACCCCTGCGCGTTTTAAGCGGGCATAATTATCGCTATTAGTCATCGTCATTTTTCGCCAATCGACAACACATTGAACGAGTACGCCTTGTTCACTGGCATGAATTAAATGGGTGGCAAAATCCGCATCATCAATGCAATCGACACTAACTTTAACGGTACAAAGCCGGTCAGAGTTTTCATACTTACTATGAATGACTTTATCAATCAGGTCATGGATATAACGTTTAGGATGATAAGGGTGGCCTGGCTGGCCTTTGGTAAACTTGGGAACCAGGTGTAATGAATCAAAATGATGGTTAATCCAGTCTACATCGCTCTGTAATTCATGTGCTTGCAATTCATAGGTTCGATAGTAGTTCTGAGTAGAATGCAGACCGTTTATTTCCCTGTATTGTGGGGTATCAGAGTCACCATGCAACTGCCCCCAATCCATAAAAATATAGTCTTTCTCAGAGGCAATAGAGCGTTCATCTTTGTGAATAAGAAAGGAAAATTTGACACAATTGATGACCCCAAATGAATTGGAAAAGGGATGGATGTAAAAATCCCGAGTACGCCGTTTATGCCGATTCCACTTGATATCATAGGCATCAGTATCGACGACATAGGTTTCACAAATATTATGCTGGCGATAGACTTTGAGTATGACTTTTAAGTTAATTTGCTCACCATGAAACATGTCAAAATCAATTTTCCCCCAGCGCAGAAAAAATTTATGATTAAAGTCATTGACTCTTGCAAACGACCCACCGAGTTCACCGAGTATAGGTTTGGCAAAATGTTCTGCTATATGATGCATACCGTTACCTTTTTATTTTTATTGTTTTAAAGAGATTCAAATGTTATTAAATACCCGCAATGATCTGACACGCGGCCATAATCTTGATCTGTAAAAATAACTCTGGCAGATGTTGCTTTTAATTCACTTTTTTTGTTCATAAAAACATAGTCAATGCGATAATCATCGGCCAGTAGATCATGCCAGTGCTGATCATTAACCCGAAAAATTTTATCAAACACGCCCTGTTTATTCGCCGCTAAATATTGATCCTCATACTCATCGGTGTCAACGACTAATTGATAGCCATTTGAACCCGCAGTAATATTAAAATCACCACATAAAAGGGTCGCTTTAATATCATTGCTTTGAGTACTGTTTGCCCACTCACGTAATCGTTGAAATTGCTCCTGAAACCCCCCTTCCAGCCAGCTTAAATGGGCAGAAAATACATTAATGGAACCAATATAAGGGACGTAGACGCGTGCTGCAACCACTTTTCTAGAATTTATGTCGTAGACATCATGACTATCGGAGACATATCTGGATTCATGATGAGAAAGTGGGAAACGGCTTAATATAGCAACGCCTTCTCTATATTTATCAAACCCTAAATGTGACCAGTCATTGTGTATATAGAATGGTTCATTTAGGCGGTCATTTATAATTTTTGCTGAATTAGATTCCCAGTCTCCATGCCCATCATTCCAGTATTCTGCTACTTCCTGTAAGCAAACAATATCAACATCCAGCTCATCAATCGTTTGTGCAATAGTTGAAAACTTTGCCTGCTGATTGTCTTCCTGGTAGCAATGTAAATTTAATATCAAGACTTTTAATTGTGCGCGTTGAAAAGAATAATTATTGCCTTCATTATTATCCCATAGGGTTTGCTGAGTATTTTCACAACAAATGACATATTTTAGTTTATGTAATTCACGGTGGTTAATTTTTCCTGTCCACAGCTGAATGGCATATTGGTTTGGGTTGCGTGCATTACTTTGTAGTAGTTTATCCCAATAATTACGTTTAATTTTGCAAATGTTTTTTTGGGTCGTTTTCCAGTTATCTGTTGTCCAGTGCAAGGTGACTTTATTTGCATGTAAAGACTGATTGACAGCAACATGCACTGTAATCGTATGTGATTCGTCGACTAATTGATGTTGAAAAGAAATGTTTTGTATAGATTGGCCAGCAAGCAGTTTGATACCAGAATCGGCTTCGCTGCTATAATTCTGCCTGTCATTATCGACCAGATATTCATCATCTAAAACCCGATAACGTACATTAAACTGAATATTTCCAGGCAGTGACTGATCTTTTGTTAAGTCTAGAGTGATATTGGCAGACCAGTATTCCTGATGACTTCCTAACATACTATGAAATTTAGCCGGTAAAACATGCCAGATACCATTTTCACCCGCCCAGATAATATCAACCTCTTTATCGTAACCGATGTTTTCCAGAGACATAAAAAATGTTAATACTTGTTGAACCTGTTTCGTTTTACGAAAGATGATATTTTCTACATAGAGTAATTTAATTTTATTCATGCTATAGAGTACTTCTTATTAGTCAAAATTGTTGCTTAGGAATGGGAATTGAATAAGTTGTGCAATTATGACGCAGTATTTTTGTTTGCCTTCAAGGCGCGGTAACAGGCGCATAGCTAGCTACGTAACTGTTTCCGCAACGCAGAAGGCGAACAAAAAGACAAGTCAGAATGCACACGTTATTTGATTCCCATTCCTTAACGTTTAATAAATCAATATACAAGAATTTGCCTTTAGAAGGGGGTTTATTTTTCCTTTGTTTTCCAATTGTATCCGTCAAGATGACAAGATAAGGAATGAGTACATAAATAAGTTGCTCAACTTATTGTGTACTTATTTCTAAGAGCCCACCCCACCAAACTCAATAAACCGATCAGCTACCAGCATAGCCTCAACCCATTGCCCTAGGCCAGCTATACGAAATCCTTCCGCAAGATCATTATCTTTTTTCCCTTGCCTGTTCGCTTCAGAAGCCTCTAGCAGGCCTCGACGTTGTGCAGCTGAAATACAAACAACCAGATCGGTGTTATATTCAGCGGCTAAACGACTCCAGCGAGCAACACTGTGAGTTTCATCATCGGGTGGTGCTGCATAGCGAAAAGCATGATAAATACCTTCCTGATAAAAAAAAACACGCACGACCTCATGTCCCATTTCTAAAACACATTTAATAAATTGAAAAGCTGTTTCCCCACTATTAGACTGACAGGGACTCGAATTAATTTGAATTGCGAATTTCATAATAGTATTGTGTTATCAAATAAGAAGGATAAGCTAATTTTTATTACATTACCACAGGTACTAATGAATAGGCACGGAATAAGGGAGCTGGAAACAAATAATCATCCAATATTGCGAGTCTTTTTGTCCGTCTTCTGCGTTGTAGCAACAGTTACGTAGCCAGCTATGCGCCTGTTACTACGCCTTGAATACGAACAAAAATCCTGCCCAATATTGGACGATTATTTATTTCCAGCTCCCTAACTTAGGTACGTGCCTAAAATCCACCCTAAGCCAGCAATTCTAAATATGAATTTCCCCCCACTTTATCAGTAAGCGACCAGAAGTTATTTAGTGCTATTTCACTGGGATAGCACAAAGGACGTGAACTAAATTTGAAGATCACTGATTTAAAAATAAAAATATGGGAGCCCCCTAAAATAGAGGCAATAGCTTCCCCCCCTACCCCACGGCTTTCTCATAAAAAGTTTCTTGACAAGCTGTATAATAGAGAGCAATA
>CAZLLL010000069.1:0-9880 GCA_964560255.1 uncultured Methylomonas sp. | reverse complement strand
TGTCATCAACGCTAGTCTCTGGATCATTGTCATCAACGTTAGTCTCTGGGGCACTGTCATCTACGTTAGTACCTGGATCACTATTATCAACAGTCATATTTGGATTACTGTTATCTATGTCAGTATCAGGTTGATTTTCATCAGCAGCAGTATTTGGCTCGCCACCGTTTTCAGTACTACTAGGTACACTTCCATTATCGCTACTATCTGTTCCTCCATTTTCCGTACTTTCCACCACACTATTGTCTTCTGTGTTATTCGTAGTGACTGTACTTTCCGCGTGAGTCAAAGAACTGAAACATCCCAGTAATACAGTCTGTAATATTAATTTATGCATTGTTTGTCTCTTTGATTCTAACGGTTAATAGGAAATACACGATCCAGTCTTTTATCAACCGTATACCAATCCAGGTTTGTCTGACCCTGGCTTTCCGCCCATTCATAAAATTTAGGATAACCGATATTAATATCCAGATATTCCAGTGGATGCTCCCATTCATGAGGAATATCCAGTGCCCACGGATGATTGTTTTGAGTGCGATAGTAACGTCCAATTGCAGGCGTACTATCATCATCTCCGCTACTAAACATCGCACTATCGGCTAAGTCAGTAGCAGGGTGGTCTACTAAATGAATTTCTAATCCGCGGTCATTGGTACGAAAAATAAACGGATTAAACGGTGGTTCGGCTAAAGCGGCCTGAGGAGTGGTAAAATGAATGTTGACCTCGGCTTTTATAGGCGTATTAATCTGACAGTCCATTTCGGTATTATAAAAAGGACATCCCGTTTCGTTAGATTGCGTCAGTGCAGTCACATTATCATCAATAATAAATACCGCATCCTGTTGATTTTCTTCAGGTGCTAATGCAATAGTTGCACCCTCACCAATTTTTACTGTAGTCAATGGAGTACCAAAGCCATCCTGCAATTTTACTTGACTTGGGTCAAGACCTGGTATGTGAATGGCAAAGCCATTGTCAAAATCAGCACCTCTTGCAACAAATTCGTATAATAACTTTAAATCAACCACTTCATTATCTGCATTCCGGGTTTCTACCGATCGATAGGCAACAACCAGGTCGTTCATGTCATAATCACCTTTATCAGGCCAATTATCTTCAAAAGCTATATGCCCGTATGATGTCGCGCTAGGATAATATTTTGTCGAGGCACGCTCGGGATCATTGGGAAACTCATCCGCATAATTGGGAATGCCATCACCATCAGCATCGCTTAATACATCAAAAGAAATAATGCTACTGCGATCTACCGCAGAAAAAGGAGTCACTTTAATCGCTAAAATGACATCATTAAAATCATGATCAGAGGTTGGCCAATACCGGTTCATATCTTCAAAGCCGATGACCAATAATTCATCAGCCTCTTTTGCTAGTAAAACGGTATGCGCCCCCAGACCCTCGGTATAACGTTCCGGATTCAGTCTTTGCAAAGAAGTAAAAATTGACCACCAGGGCTGATTTGGGTTAACTTCACCTAGCGAAGATTTCCACCCATTACCCGCCACTGTAAAGCCGATGGCCTGACCTGCTTGAAAAGTACCCAACTTAATAGAATCGCCAAATTGAAGTAAAGGCGATGACACATTTGGAAAAAATATTTTTTCATTAATATCTTCACGCGTGCCAGGTTTATTATCTGGATCAAAGGTAAAAAATGCAATACCATTTTTATACCATGCCCCTTCATGAACAAAATAGACAGTGACCTCGGCCTCTTCTTTTAAATAAATATTCGCTCCAGCATCATCGGTAATCAGATTGGCTGGGCTATTTCGAACATCCTTGTATTCTGGAAGTAACTCGTAAGTCTTTGAAAGTATATCGCTAGGCAATTCGTTTGCCCGATTGAGCATATTATCTGGCACGCCATCACTATTATAAGTATTCAAATAGCTCCATTCGGCATGACTCGCGTGTGTGGATAATACGCTTAATGCCAATAGGAAGCCCTGACGATTAATTCTCTTTTTTTGCACCTCGTGCTCCTTTATTATGTTGAAGTTATTATTGATAAAGCAAATATAATGCCATTCAATATAAATAAATATAAGTACTTGTTAAATAATTATTTTTATAAATTTTCGCTAAGGTAATTAATCTAAGAACTTGAATATCGCAATTTGCAATTTGCAATTTGCAATTTAAGTTCTTAAAGTGCTTACTCGTGCAACACTTTGCATGGCAAAACTTTCCAGTTGACTAAAAACCATAGTTGGCAGTAACTTTATTAAAATAGCGCAACATAATGTATTCAATGTTCTTAGCGGCTCTTTATACAGAATTCTATAATTGGTATTGATGGCCATCACAGCAAGCTTTAATGCCATAGAACTATCTCTTGAACGAATCGCACGCCTGCACAGATAGCGTAGTTGATAAGCTTCCGCCAGCTTGCCCCACTGGGTAACACAATCAGGTGCGGTAGTTTGCAAATTTTTACGTGCTCTTTTCCAGCTATCAAACTGCTTGACCACATTGGCAGATAAACCCCCTTCATTTACTCGATAGTACGTCAATGCGGGTTTGATACCTTCAAATTCCCAGTTAGTTTGAGCGGCAATACGCAACCAGCAATCAATATCTTCCGATTGTCTGAGTGTTTCATCAAAATACCAGGCACGCGAGGTATTATTACTGATCCCTTCAAATTGAATATCATCGAATACTTTTTTGCGGATAACGGGGACAGAGCCATTCCCCACAGGATTACGACAAAATATATCTTCCATCTGAATGTTACTGAGTTTAGGTGATTGCTTGATCCCCAATAGCTGACTGTTTTCATCAATAAAAATAGAAGGGCAAAAACTAATACCAATCTGTGGGTTTACCTGTAAATGTTGTGCATGATATTCCAGCTTTTCGGGTGCCCAGTAATCATCCGCATCAAGAAATGCTATATATTGCCCATTAGCATGATTGATGCCGGTATTGCGAGCACCTGCCAGACCCAGGTTATCTTGCGAAATAATACGGATACGCGGATCATTATACGAGCGACAAATATCAATGCTTTTATCAGGTGATTGATCATCAATAATCAACAATTCAAAATTCGTATATGTTTGCTTAAGCACCGAGTCGATAGCCTCGCCAACATATTTCTCGACGTTATAAACGGGCATAATGATTGAAATTAGATTCATAAAAGACATTCCTCTTATCGGTTGTTATGTAAAATTCGGCTGGAAAAATCGGGGAGCGTCCACCAGCAAAGTAACCCTGCCAAGGTTGCAAAGCTACGCCAGGGTGAGCGAATAAAAATAGAGGCATCGGATTGCAACGCACGATACATATAGCGCAACCCAATTATCGCAGGCTCGCTCTGGCGCAAAGCACGGCGGGCTAAATACCTTAAGTAGATGGCTTGCGCCTGTTGAAAATGATTATTGATAAATTCAGGCTGATAGCGGGCAACTTTTCGGGTCAGTGTCAGCCAGCCCTGTTCCATCTTTTCCAGTGATGAGGACAGGCTATCGGTTTGTGTTCTATAATCAAGCAATACTTCGGGGATACCTGCAATGCCCCAGTCTGTTTGTAAAGCAACACGAATTAACCATTCCTGGTCTTCGGCATAATTCATGCTAGTATCAAATCCTTTGCTCGCAACAAATAACGGCTTACGACACATAATATTAGAGCTTGTGCATAATTTATTCTCGACCAGTAAGTCAAAAGCACTGAGCGGCTTTTTAGGTATCGCAGAATATTGCTTAAGAGATTCGCCAGCAGAACTGGTAAAGCGAACGCGGGAATAACAAACGCCAATGCTTTTATTCTGCTGTAAAAATAATAGCTGGTTTTGCAATTTCTCTTTATACCAAAGATCATCTGCGTCCAGAAAAGCTAAATATTCCCCTTGCGCTGCCTTTGCGCCACAATTACGTGCGGCGGAAACACCACTGTTATGTGTATGAATAACGCTAATATTTTTGTCCAGAGCTAGCTGTTCTGCTAATAATCCAGTTCTATCAGTAGAACCGTCATTCACAAGAATTATTTCCCAGTTGGCATAGCTTTGTAAATGCACAGATTGCACCGTTTCCTGTAAAGTATCGGCTGCATTGTAGCAAGGTATAATCACTGAAATAAGCGGTTCTTCTGTGGTATGAGTGATGTGCATTTTTAGATGGCCTGCTGTTTAAGTTGATTGGTAGACTGTATGTTTTCTAATTGCGCGACGAGTTTGATCAATCCGGGCTCTGGGTTTTCAGTGGCTCTTTCTTTCAAGTAAGGATAAGCAGTCATTAATAGCTGCCTATAGGAGCCATTCAGTTTTTTTCTTTTTGCAGGTTGTGCATAAGCAGAAGACAAGAACCAGCAACCTATAAGATAGATGGGAATTAAGAGTGTATGTGCAGCTAAAATTGCATATGCAACTATTTCTATATCATTAAACAGTACAGAAATATAAATACTTAAACTGATGCACAGTGTGAAAAATAGATTCCATTTGAAATCTATATAGGGTTTATTAATCGCACGTAACATTTGTGCACAGGCATCGGCAGCGGGTCGAAAAATACCGGATAAGATCAAGATAGTCAGCACAGGGATGGCATGTTGCCATTTTTCACCAAAAATTAAGGGCACATACCATGAGGCTAATAAAGCCTGACTACCAAAGATAAGTATGGCTAGCCCTAGAGCTAATAGTAATCCTTTTTTGAATTCTCTCGAAAATCGATTTTTTTCATTTTTTAACAAACATAAATGCGGATAAAAAGCGGTACTAAAAGCAGAAGATAATGACAAGGTGAGTCCAAGCCCTGAATTAACAGCAAAATAATAGATACCGAGCATATCTAGACCCAGAAAATAACCAATTAACAAGCGGTCGATATGTCGACGTGCTGTGGCAAATATTTCTGACCCTAAGACGTTGGCTGAAAATGCTATGATTTGTTTTCTGACCCCTGGGTAAGATTTCTTATTAGGCCGCCATGACTGCATATAACGATAATAAAACACCCATAAAGGCGCAACAATTATTTTCGGAATAATGATTGACCAAATACCAAAACCAGCTAATGCCAAGCCTGCACTGCACAGATTATCAATGGATACCTGAGTACCGTTAGCCAATGCAGTAATATTAAGACGATTATCACGCTGTATCAGATAAACCTGTACCAATGACCAAGGGTAGATAAGGTAAGGAACGGCCAGAACCAGAACCAGAAAAAATATATCCTGATCTTGATAAAAGTCCGCCATAGGTTGCGCCAGTGCGCACT
Organism: uncultured Methylomonas sp.; assembly: GCA_964560255.1. Lineage (GTDB taxonomy): Bacteria > Pseudomonadota > Gammaproteobacteria > Methylococcales > Methylomonadaceae > Methyloprofundus. Next base: position 4,621 of record CAZLLL010000069.1, on the reverse strand, counting down.
GGATGATAAAAAGTGTGGCGCAAACCCGCCAGTTAAGACGATAGACAGTATTGCACACAGCATTCAGGTTCTTTTCGCTAGTCTGTACTATTTTTGCACCTATACCATTGCGTGTCAGCGTCAGAACGACTTCCTGCAATGTCATGGCAATGGCAATCACACCAAATTCATGAGGTGTCAGCATTCTGGCTAAAATCACTGCTGTAACTAAGCGTGTCACACGAATACTTGCTTCTGAGGCAACCAGATAGCTCATATTACGATATAAAGAGCGCGGTTTCTGGCGTGATACTGCCTTAAGCGCGCTCATAACTATTCCTTAATGCATACTGAGCATTACAACGCTCAAGTCCTAGTGAAAAATTATCATGGATTGATTTAATAAGTGGGCTGGTATCAAAACGCTCATTTACCGTTCGTTCAATATAATCTAGCGAGTGGTGAGGATGAAACTGCTCAACATGACAGCCTGGAATACCCAAACGAATACTTAAATCAGCTCCTTTATTGGAATAGAACAAATTAAAAGGGACACGTCCCGCAGCAAGTGCTAATACAGCTGTGTGATAGCGAACCGCAATAATTAAACTAGAGATTTTTAACAGTGCTTGAAGTAGCTCCCAAGAAGGAACAGTCGTGCTGTAATCAAATAGATCCAGTATTTTTACTTTCGGACAGAGTTCTTTAATCGTATTTGCAACCAGTCTATCGGTGTCCAGCTCTGATACTTTGGACTGGATCACTAAAATTGGCTGATAATCGCGTTCTGTCAGTTGCTCACACAGTGTTGCGATATTACGGATAAATAATTCATTATCGACTGGGTAGAGTGAGTTAAATTCACGCAAAGAAATCACCGCACCCTTAGTGATATTCATTGATGACAAAATGTCTTTCGCATGGTTCACAGCTGCAGCAGAATATTGCAAAATAAAAGCCGTATCATAAGAGAGCGAACATTCAACACCTTGTTGTGTGAGTAACTGATGGCTTTGCTGGTCACGGACAACCACCGCGCCTAATTTTTTAAGTTGATGGCTTAATAGCTTTAAGCCCATTCGATTACAGGAAGCAGGTATGGATTGGCCAAATAACATGGTGCTACGAGGCGACATATTAAGTTGTTGTAGATTTTTCAAGAAATTTTTAGTAATAAACCAAGAGCGAGAATTATTAAAAATATCACCTCCAACACTAATATAACGTTCACATTGTGAAAGATCGGTGCTGTCCTGCATCCCTTCCGGTGTTTGACCCTGCGCATCTTTTAATGTGCTGTAAACTTGATGACCTTTGAGTAATTTTGTTAAAGCAGCATATATTGCAGCATCGCCAATATTGTCATACGAGTAAGTATTAATTAAGCCAGTTTTCATGTGTGCTCCGTTGATTCATTTTGAGTTTATTTTATTTAAAAGCAATCTGTATGCCATCAGTGAATATCAATAGTAAGGCAATGAAAAATATATGTATTTTATTTAATTTAAAGAAATCTCCCTAGCAAATAAACAATCAAATCGGCTAATGCATAGCAATTTGCAAATTAATCAGAAATATTTGCAAATTGCAATACCTAAAAACTCATAGAACACTAATATTGACAGGGTCAAAAACTAATTAACCTACTGATATTTAATGTGTTAATTGATTTTATCGCAAGTTGGCATTGCTATTGCTTTAACTCAGTCAAGTAGCTAATTAAATTTAACAACAGGGCTGATTTATGAAACAGACAAAGACTAATATAAAGGCGCAAGAGAGTGGTTCTTTAAAACGAAGGGTAGATACACAACCTACCAAAATAGCTGATCAAAAAACTGAACGGTTTAAATTATTTTCAGTCAATATTACAAATTGCAAAATGCAGCAGGCAATAGATTCGATACTGCAACATGCTCAACAAAAGAAAGTAGCCAATTTTGCCTTTGTGAATGCAGATTGTCTTAATAAAGCCTGGAGTCAATCTTGGTATCAGATTGTTCTGACAGGAATGCAGGAAGTGTATGCGGATGGTATCGGCATTAAGTTGGCCGCTAAAATGTCGGGGGTTAACGTTGCTGATAATATCAATGGAACTGATTTATTTCCGATGTTATGTCAACAGGCTGCCGATAAAGGGCTAAAGGTTTTTTTTCTGGGTGCTCGGGCTGAGGTGGTAAAAAGGTGTGCCAATAATATGCAGCAGCGGTTCCCTAGCTTAAAGATTGCCGGTATTCAGGATGGTTACTTTAAAGCAGAAGATGCCCCAGTGGTGGTCAATCAAATTAATGCCTCTGCTGCGGATATAGTCATTATTGCTCTCGGAGCTCCTTTACAGGAATTCTGGATGAATCATTATAGAGAAACCATAGCAGCACCTGTATGTATTGGTGTAGGAGGGTGTTTTGATTTTTACTCTGGACGTATTTCAAGAGCTCCCGAATGGCTGAGAAAACTCTCTCTGGAATGGACTTGGCGACTGATGCAAGAACCACAAAGAATGTGGCAACGCTATATTATAGGTAACCCTTTATTTTTATATCGCGCCTGGAAATTGGCAAACACTTGAGGAAAATAATATGACAAACAGACAGCAACAGTTAGAACAACAAGCACTAAATCATTTTCAATCTAGGCCATATCAGGAAAAAGTGAGGCAATTTGACAGTAAAGGTCGTTGGGTTTTATGGCAATTTTCGATGCGTAGCTATGCGGTGATTAAACGGGGGCTGGATTTACTGGCTTCTTCTATAGCATTATTGCTATTTTCACCACTTTTTTTATGCCTTGCCGTATTGATTAAACTAGAATCACCGGGTTCGGTTTTATTTAGTCAGACACGAATAGGGCTCAATGGTAGACCCTTTAAATTTTGGAAATTTCGTTCCATGCGTGTTAATGCAGAGCAAACAAAAAGCCAATTAGCTAATCAACAGGGGATTTCTAAAGAAGTACGTTTTAAATTAAAAAAAGACCCCAGAATTACTCGAGTCGGCGCGGTGATTAGAAAGTGCTCAATAGATGAATTACCCCAGTTATGGAATGTATTTATAGGTGATATGTCCTTAGTAGGTCCTCGGCCAGCACTACCCAATGAAGTGGCTGCATATACCCGATCAGATAAACAAAGACTGGGGGTAATACCAGGTATTACCTGTATCTGGCAAGTCTCCGGCCGATCTGATATTCCCTTTAAACAGCAAGTTGCACTGGACGTACAATATAAATTATCACCCTCAGTTTTTCAGGATCTTAAGCTGTTATTTTTAACGATACCCGCTGTAGTTTTGGGTAAAGGTGCTTACTAGGAACTTATTATGAAAATAATTATTTTAGCGGGTTCGGCTAATAAAGAACTGAATCCTTTAACAATAGGTGACCCTGTCGGGTCACTGCATCTTATCAGCAAGCATTTAATTAACATCACGCTGGAAGCATTGGAAGATGCAGTGAATTATGATCAGTTTGGGATACAAGGAGGGAATCAACACGTACTTAACTTAATAGCGAGTGCCCAGAAATACCTGCACTGGGGAACATCCATACAGCAGGTTTTAAAAAATTCTGCCGCCTCCTCTGAAGAGGTACTTTGGCTAAGAGATGACGTTTTATATGATATTGATTTCAAAGAATTAATAATATTCTTGCAAAATATGAATGAAAATATCGTTTTTGTTGATGATAATAATAATCCAGTGATATTTTATCGCAACAAGCGCACAACAGAGTCAGTTTTCCCCGTCTTTACTGAGGAAATGACTACCGCAGCCTGTTGTGATGTCTTGCTACAAGCTTTTTTCTGGAAAAGTATTAAAGCTGAGGATGATCAGATTAATATCATTGACTCGGTAAAGAGTTTTTATAATTTATCAATGAAAACCTTAAAAGGTGAATTAAAGCATGTTATTTTGGATCATCATCAAGCGGAACAAAAGCTTATTAGAGGTCAGCATGTCAATATTGAACAATCCAGCCAAAAACAAAGCTGTGCTTATTTAGGAAGTTCGTCTTATGTGCACCCTGATTCGGTACTGTACAATAACGCAATATTATGTAGAAATAGCTACATTGATAGTTTTGTTGACATCAGTGATAGTATTATTTTACCCAATGTCTATATTGGCCCTTACTTAAAAATTCATAATGCCGTGGTAACCAAAAACGCCGTTATACGAGTTGATACAGGCAACACAGTCTATATACATGATCAAAAGATGATTACTGAAATGTCACTGCGTGCAGGGTAAGGGAGATGGAAACAAATAATCATCCAAGATTGCTGGTCTTTTTGTCCGTCTTCTACGTTGTAGTAATAGTTTCGTAGCTAGCTATGCGCCTGTTACTACGCCTTGAATACGAACAAAAATACTGCCCAATATTGGATGTTTATTTATTTCCAGCTCCCTAATGCAGTAAACAATAGACTTCAAAAACGTATGCATACAGATTAATAAATAGTGAATTAGCTCTCTTATTAACTTATATTTCGCACCTTAAATATCAATGAGTTATAATTTTTTTAGCTTCATTAATGTAAATATTCGGCCATACCTTACCCAACATATTCAATCAGTTAAGTGTGATCTGAACTTTGTACTGAGCGGGTATATCCATAAGTCCTTGATTGGAACGCTTTGTTTTC
>CAZLLL010000068.1:0-9940 GCA_964560255.1 uncultured Methylomonas sp. | reverse complement strand
TGAACATAGCCAGGTATTAAAACATTTGAATATCATTTTCCAATCTATCTTCGCAAGTGCATGGGGCTCAGAAAAATGGTTTGGTGGAATTGATTCGGGAACATCCATTATTGAAAAAGAGCTAAGAAGTTTGAGAAATCGTTTACCATTCGTTAAAAAATTTGATATTACTAATAATGAAGAGACTGTTAAAGAAATTGTTGGTATTGGAAATGCTTACTACTCAGTTATTATGTCACAGCTGCATAATAAAGCAGGGGATCTCTATTTTTTTAAAGGTATTCAGAATATAGAATACGGAAGCATTAATAGAACAGATGACAATGATTTCAATAATACAGGTTATCTTTTAAATGCACACCATCATTACGCGGTGAGTTTGCATGAGATGCGGCGATATATTTTTTATCGCAAATGCAGAGCAGAACAAAAATCAAACTTCCCTCAAGATAGTGCTAAAAAACCACAACCAATTGCCGAAGGCTGTTGGCCAAATTATCAAACTCTTGGGGTATCCGAGGGACTATCGGATCTTTCAGAAAGCACATTGGCGCTAGCATCTGGCTGGCTGCTTATGGAGGAAATATCTATAAACCATAATGGGGATATACTTTTTCAAAAATTTGATGATAAACTTAAGCAGCATATTTCAAAGAGAATTATAAAATGGTTCGAAATGTCAGATGATGACACAAGCCCACAGCGTTGCAAGATTTCTATACAAATAAATACAAAATCCAAAGGATTACCTTTAAAAGATTGGTTTGGAACCTGGACTAACAATAGCATTGATATTACAAGTCTTTTTGAACCTCAAGAAAGGATCATTGATTTTAAAGGGCCTAATTCTCTACAGGATCGATTTCTAATGTCCTTATATCTTTCTATTGCAAGCGCAGATTTAAGAGAGAATGCGGGTTACTTAGAAAATGCTGCACGTGAATATTTACAAATTTGCGATACCATTTCACAATATTTATGGTGGTTCTGCTCAATAGGTCAATTAAAGAAAACTAAGTTAACCAATGAAATGAAAGATAAGAATTATCTTTTGCATTGCTTATCCATTAGTGTGTGGATACTGGAATATATAGATAAACTTTATCGTTTAGCTAGAAAAACACAAGTTCAAGGGAAATACAAAATAGGAAAGACCATACCACCATCAGCATTAACGTTAGCCTGTTCATTAAGTATAGTATCTAGATTAATACTTCCTGATTATGATTCTTTACATTTTAAAGACAAGTGCTCATTCCAATCATTATGGAATCGTTTAACTAAATTAATTGTTGAATGGCGGGGGGAGGTTTTCGAAGAAGATGGCTTGCAAATAATTTTTGTTAAAAATGACAAAGAAAAGTGGCAAAAATTACAGGAGTTTAAATCTCTGAAGAAAAAGTGCACAATAATGGTAATTTCTTTAAATGGTCTTCCATCTGCAGTAACGATTGCTGGATTTAATGGTGAAGGAGCATATGAAAAGATATCTCATAATAAAGTCAGTAGTAAATTATCACGAGCAGTAAATGCATGGGGAGCAATTAGTGCGTCACCACGAGCAGTGAATGCTTGGGGATTGAGTAGGTGCATTATTGCTGAGCTGGCTGCATCAGAGCTAGGCTTTGCATCTTTCAAAAATAGAAGTCAAGGCACTATAGAAGAATTTCAAACAATCTTGAAAAACTCAATATGTATTCACAAATATCCCGTCTTAAATCAACTCAATACCCTAAAGTTATTAATTGATACCGCTATTTTTTCCCCGTATGAATTTAATAAAAAAGAATGTTCAGACTGGGTTGAAGAATTACATGAACTGAATAGTCGTTATAATTCACCACTTCATTTTACGCCCAATATGACAGGGATAACCTATGCTAGCTTTTGGATGAAGTGCGAAGAAAGCCAAAAGTCAATAAACTCTTTAAGCTTTGATTTGGAATCAGAAATTTTACGTTCATTTAGAACGAGCCGAGAAATGTATACTTTAGGGCGTAGTTACTATACAGCCATTGATAACCTATATTATCTATATGACGATTTTAATGATCGCTTGATTCATCGGAATCATGCGATGCAAATGGCTTCTGCGGAGCTTGTACGTCAATATGAAAAAGTTATTAAAGGTGGTATGAATTTTTGATTTAACCTAGGTTCCAGCACCCTTCACGCTGCTGGACGGGATATTCACCCCCTATTTATCTTACCATTTTCCAGAAATCAATGGCTTATATAGAATCATTTAAAATCAATATGGTACATGCAGTCAAAATACCAAATTTCTAATATTTTATTATTTATACTGCCTTCCATAACACTCTAATTATTAATGTGTTTTTAATATAAAAAACAGAAAATAGACCCGCTCAATGTAAGAACTGACTTGTCTTTTTGTCCGTATTTTGGGTTGCACAAACAGTTAATGAGCTTGCGATGCATTGTATATACGCCTTGAATACGAACAAAAATACTGTGCCAGTGTAACCATTCAGATTCCCCGTTGTAAAATGGGAGTTGAGGGGGCTTTTTTTAATAAAGCCTCCCCCCTAATCCCTCCCTGATAAGGAGAAGGGCTGAACGGTTAGGTGCCCGTTCCTAAAAGGAATGCTTCTCTCGCCAAGTAAGCCACCGCAACTGCGGGTGCACAATCAGCAATGTGCATTTCTGTTGTATGTATTGAGCTTTTAAATAAAAGATCGAAGTCAGTATATTTTAGCCCCAGGTTTAAAGCAATTTCCTGGATTAAAAAACGGCCTATGCCTGCACCTATTAACTGTGTGGTTATTCCTTTTTCCATACGTGCTAATTGTTTTCTGCTGGCTAGCTGTATTCTGTCAAGTTGCTGCTGCCTAATAGTATAAGCCAGTGACTGCCAGTGTAACCTGGAATAATCCTGTTCATCACAGCCTATCATACGCGCTAACCGTCGTGCACTTGCCTGTTCTGTTTTCTCTCCTGCATCCGCTGTATCGCTTTGATCATGTTGCTCATTTAGTTCACCTGTTAAACGATAAACATCTGCCATCGTTGCAAAATATTCACTCATGATGCCGACCTCTACACCTGCAAAGTTAACTGATTGGGTCACGGCCATTACAGCCGTCCTGACCATACCAGTATAAACTAACTCACCGGAAATCAAGCGCTGAAAATCCGTATAAGCAAGTGCATCTACCTGATGATTTCTTAATAATAAAATATCGGTTGTGGTACTTCCCATATCAATAAACAAACCTTGTTCTATCTGGTGTGCTATGTAATTCGCACTGGCCAACCAGTTAGCTGACGCAATATCATTGGTATGTTCAGGCTCTATTAAGGTCGCCGCAATAAAACCTAAACGTCCTGCATATACAGCTAAAGATTGCTGCTCTAATACTCGCTGCATCACTGCAATAATCTCAGTAACGCCTTGTGCTTTATTAGTAAACAAATCGGCTAATTCACCGGTCATGGTTATGGCGTGTATTGCTCGCTGGGTAGGTATTTTCTCTAACATATGAATCACTGCGACTTCAAGTGTGTTAATACCTTGCCATAATGGACACGGTGCTTGATAGACGGCCAATACTTCTCCTTTTTCGTTTAGCCATGCGGCTTTGAGATGTGCACCACCGATATCCCAGCCTACTATATTACCCTGCATGAAGATTTTCCTGATTAATATTGATCAACACTGATTCATTGTTTGTTTTTATGATAACGGGAGGCTGATGATTAAGCATCCCTAAGACTAATTCAGCCACATTAATACCTAAAGCTTCTTTGATACCCGCATATGAGCTGGTTAAACGTGGGTTGATTTCTAACAGCAAATTTTCGCCAGTATTCGTTTGAATAAAATCAATGCCTACATAACCAAATAGTTCGGGAAAAACGTCTGCAATTTGCTGACAAAGTATTTGGTAAGCCTGGATCTGTTCTTGCTGTATATTCACAGTGCAAGCCAGCAACTTAAATTGCTGCTGCTTAATTTGCATATGTTGTTCATTACAGCAAATAAAATAGGCTTTTCCTTGATAAAAAAGACACGATAGACTTAACACCTTACCTATAATATAGGGTTGAATAATATATTGTTTATCATTACTCAGTTTAAGTAATATATTTTTCCAATGCTGTTCTGATTCAAATATATAAACCTCTTCGCAACCGACCGAGTTGTTGACTTTAAGGATATGTTTCGGAAGTTTCGAGATAAATGGAGCGAAAGCTTTATTCGGCAGGACTCCAGTATTCAGGCTCTTACCATTATTGAAAAGTGAATTAAGTAGCTGTCCCTTAGTATGCTGTTTGACAGCAGATAGGTTAATTAAATAACTAGGCACGCATGGAATAGCTGCATTTTGACAGAGCATCAGAGTACGAAACTTATCCTCACAAATTTCAGCAATTTGCTGTGCAGATGTCGCTAATATTTTTCCTTGTTGACTAAAAAAATGACACCAAAATGCGAGTATACCATCTGTCTCAGGTGCAATAATCCAGACAGTATCATATGTTTCTTGCTGAGCAGATAATAGGGTCTGTAATTCGATTTCATGTGATACTGTTAAGTATTGTAACCGTTCTTGTCGTCTAATTTTATCACTAGTAATGCGTTCATCCTGCAAGACCAGTAGCTCAACATTTATAATTGAATATAAATCATCCAGCAATGCATTACGCATTAATAGACCTTCGTGCAATAATGAATCAGGTAAGGGGTTTTTAAGCAAGCCTCCCCCTGAAATAAACTCAAAAACCAAAATTCGCATATTCTAGGATCAGATACTCTAGATAAAAGTCGACTCTTCAAGTTTGAAAAATATTGATAGTCAGGTATTATTTTATCGGTTTTTTAAGAGAGTGCGGCAGTTATGGAACGTGCACGAAATAACTTGAGCAACTGACTTCTCTTTTTGTCCGTCTTAAGTTTGTAGCCCAATTGTGATAAGTGTTATCAATAGCCACCTAAAATTCCCAGCAGAGAAAGCAATGTACTAGTACCACACCTCTTAAGGAATGGGAATCAAATAACGTGTGCATTTTGACTTGTCTTTTTGTTCGCCTTCTGCGTTGCGGAAACAGTTACGTAGCTAGTATGCGCCTGTTACCGCGCCTTGAAGGCAAACAAAAATACTGCGTCATAATTACACAACTTATTCAATTCCCATTCCTAAGTAACCAATAATAAATAAATATTTAATTATTTTAAAACAAGTACTTACTTAGATTTAAAATATCGCTTATTTAGAGGGTGAAGTACTAGTTAAAGCTGATTTCAATACGACGATTTTTCTGACGGCCTGCATTGGTTTGGTTTGAAGCGATAGGTTGACTTTCACCATAACCTATTGCGGTTATACGTTCTGGAGAGATGCCTTTGCTAATTAACACATCACGAATATAATCAGCACGTAATTGAGATAGTTCTTTATTAAAATCCGCACTTCCTGAACTATCGGTATGCCCAGTAAGCGCGACTGATTTATTTGGATATTTATTCATGTAATTAGCTAATAATTCAATTCCTTGTGCCGCACCTGGCACCAAATTAGCTGTACCGGAAACAAATTCAATTTTCCCAAAAGCCAATAAGATTTCACGCTCTGCTTCACTGGTTTCCATTGCAAGCAATTTACTCTGTGTTGCTTCTTTTTTTGCATTCATAGAGGCCATAATCAATTGATCTCTTTTTCCCAGAATATCTTCACTATTTTGTCTGGATTGTTTTGCTGCTGCCGAACTTACTGCTGTTTCAATCTGAGCATTGCCAATATATGCCAAAGAGCTCATATCTTCTTCTGTTTCAGCCGCCGCTGCTTTCAGCAAAGTTGTATTAGCGGTATTTAATTTGTCTGCCGCATATTTCTGTACACTAGCATCGTTAGCTGCCACACTATAAGCCCTTTCAGCATCCAATAAAGATTGTGGTTTTTGTAGTTCAGCACAACCCGTAAATAGTGTCGCAATTACAGCGGGGATAATCAGTTTTTTTACTGTCAATGTTTTCATAAATTCGATCCAAAAAATAGAGGTAAATTCGAGTTAGAACAGATTAATTCAGTTGCGATTTCAAGGTATCCAGACTATTTAGCCTTTGGCTTTCTATAGCTTTTTCTTTGCCTTCTTCTGCTTTTGCCTGAGCCAGGCTAGCAGCAGCAGTTGATTCATTTGCCAAGCGTAAAGCTTTTTCATTATCACCCTCTTTCATCGCTGATCTAGCTGCATGTAACTTGCCTTTAGCTCTTTCTAGCTCGACTCCAGCATAACGATTAGCATCAACATTGCGTGCAGACTGGATGGTTGCCTCTGCATACGCTATTTCAGCTTTTGGTGCATCTATTCCACAAGCTGTTAAAGAGGCTACAGCAACACTTATGGCAGTTGCTTTAATTAATGATACAGTACCTTTTTTTGTAAACATAAACTCACTCTCCGTTTTAATTTTAAAGAAATAAGGAAAAATATAGAATTACTGATCCTGATTTTATCTGAGTTTAGTTAAACGAACAAGGTAAATTCGGCGTAACAAACTCTGAAGAGGTAACTCGCATTCACAAGTAAAGTGTGAAAACGAGATTTGGTTGGTTTATTTGTTTGAGAGTTACCTAAATTAATGCAGACCTTTATTTAGGAATGGGAATCAAATAACGTGTGCATTCTGACTTGTCTTTTTGTTCGCTTTCTGCGTTGTGGAAACAGTTACGTAGCCTAGCTATGCGCCTGTTACCGCGCCTTGAAGGCGAACAAAAATACTGCGTCATAATTGTACAACTTATTCAATTTCCATTCCTTATCGAATCCTTATTACCAGAGCAGAGGTGTATTGAAAAACGACTCCATACTCCCCAAGTTAGTCTTAAACAAGATTAATTATCCGAGGGTGACGTATGAATCCAGAAAAACTAACCAGTAAATTCAAAAATGCGCTGAATGATGCTCAAAGCCTTGCTTTAGCAAAAGATCATCAGTTTATCGAAGCTGTGCATTTGCTTTTAGCGATGCTAGAGCAACAAGGTGGGAGCATTAAGCCTTTATTAAACCAGGCAGGTACTAATGCCCAGGCTCTAACAGAGTCATTGAGCAAAGCACTGGCAAATATGCCTTCTGTTTCAGGTGTAGGAGGAGATGTACAGGTTTCCAATGACTTAACAAAATTACTGAATTTAACGGAAAAACTGGCTGTTCAACGCAAGGATAGTTATGTTTCTAGTGAAATTTTCTTATTAGCAGCCTGTCAGAACAAAGGCCAGTTAGCTAACTTGTTAAATCAGGCAGGTGTTAGCCAGCAACGGGTAGAACAAGCGATTACTGAAGTGCGCGGCGGTGAAAATGTGCATGATGAAAATGCAGAAAACCAGCGTAATTCACTAAAAAAATATACCATTGATTTAACTGAACGTGCTGAACAAGGCAAGCTGGATCCTGTCATTGGACGAGACGATGAAATTCGTCGCACTATTCAGGTATTGCAGCGACGCACCAAAAATAATCCGGTATTAATTGGCGAACCTGGTGTTGGTAAAACAGCGATTGTAGAAGGTCTGGCACAACGTATCGTTAATGGCGAAGTGCCCGATGGTATTAAAGGCAAGCGTGTATTGTCGCTGGATATGGCGGCTTTAATTGCCGGTGCTAAATTTAGAGGCGAGTTTGAAGAGCGTTTAAAAGCTGTTCTAAATGATTTGGCAAAACAGGAAGGCCAGATAATTTTGTTTATTGATGAGCTGCATACCATGGTGGGTGCTGGCAAAGCAGAAGGTGCCATGGATGCGGGTAATATGCTGAAACCCGCGCTTGCCCGTGGTGAACTGCATTGCGTCGGTGCTACAACGTTAGATGAATACCGTCAATATATTGAAAAAGATGCTGCTTTAGAGCGTCGCTTTCAAAAAGTACTGGTGGATGAACCGAGTGTTGAAGACACGATTGCTATTTTGCGGGGTTTAAAAGAAAAATACGAAGTGCATCATAGTGTAGATATTACTGACCCGGCCATTATTGCAGCAGCACAATTATCTCATCGCTATATTGCTGATCGCCAATTACCGGATAAGGCGATTGACTTGATAGATGAAGCGGGAAGCCGTATCCGTATGGAAATTGACTCTAAACCAGAGGTGATGGATAAATTAGAGCGGCGTTTAATTCAATTAAAAATTGAACGTGAAGCATTGAAAAATGAGTCCGATGATGCGTCTAAAAAACGCCTGAAAATATTAGAAACGCAAATTCATCAGCTGGAAAAGGAATTTGCCGATTTAGAGGAAATCTGGAAAGCTGAAAAATCTGCTTTACAAGGTTCTGCCAATATCAAAGAACAACTGGATCATGCACGGTTTGAACTGGAAACTGCAAGCCGTAATAGTAATTTAACCCGCATGTCTGAATTGCAGTACGGCAGCATTCCTGAGCTTGAACGCCAGTTAGAATCAGCATCACAAGCAGAAACGCAGGAGATGACCTTATTACGTAATAAAGTGACTGAGGAAGAAATTGCGGAAGTGGTTTCTAAATGGACTGGCATCCCTGTCTCTAAAATGCTGGATGGCGAGCGAGATAAGCTACTTAATATGGAACAGCATCTGGCAGAGCGTGTAATAGGGCAAGCGGAAGCACTTACAGCGGTGAGTGATGCTGTGCGACGTTCACGTGCTGGATTATCTGATCCGAATCGTCCAAATGGTTCATTTCTGTTTTTAGGACCCACTGGAGTCGGTAAAACCGAGCTATGCAAGGCATTGGCTGACTTCTTGTTCGATACCGAAGCCGCCATGATTCGTATTGATATGTCAGAATTTATGGAAAAACATTCCGTTGCACGCCTGATCGGAGCGCCTCCTGGTTATGTAGGTTATGAAGAAGGCGGATATTTAACCGAAGCAGTGCGTCGTCGCCCTTATTCGGTCATTTTACTGGACGAAGTTGAAAAAGCTCATGCGGATGTTTTCAATATATTGCTGCAGGTTTTAGATGATGGCCGTTTAACTGATGGTCAGGGACGTACCGTTGATTTTCGTAATACGGTGATTGTTATGACATCCAATCTGGGTTCTGATGTCATTCAGCAGTTAGCCGGCGAAGACAATTATCCGGCGATGAAGAACGCCGTGATGGCAGTCGTCGGTGAATATTTCAGACCAGAGTTTATTAACCGGATAGATGAAACAGTGGTTTTCCATCCTTTGGGGCAGGCACATATTCGTTCAATTGCAAAAATTCAGATTGAGTTTTTACGCTTACGCTTACAAGAAAGGGATATTCAATTATCTATCTCTGATGCGGCTCTGGATAAAATTGGTGCAGCTGGGTTTGATCCGGTGTATGGTGCGAGACCACTTAAACGCACTATTCAAAAGGAACTCGAAAATCCGCTTGCACAGGATATACTCGCGGGTAAATTTGTGGCTGGAGAGACTGTTAATGTCGACCTGCAAGATGATGAACTTATATTTAATAAAAGCTAATATCAGGCGCGCCACGCTGCTTCGCGAAATTCAGGGACTCCTGTCGCCTTCATTCTCTCACCGACGCAGCGACTAGGAGGTGCCCTGCGTCCGCCACGACTACGCACAAAGCCGCTTCGTCAAGGCTACCTCAAATGGCTGGACGGCTATTCGGAATGCAATTCTTGCCTCCCTCGCTATTGTATTTACTTGGTTTTGGCCTGTGCCCTGTCGCCTATCAGGGACTAAAAATCATCACTTCGCTAAGCTCCGTTTCCCTGATTTTCAGCGATTGATTAAAATAATGTATTTGTCAAAAAACTAGATGAAATACAATGTTATCCAATTTTTTCAAAAAAAAGTACACTAAAAACTTACATTGAGCAGGTCTATTTTCTATTTTTTTTATATTAAAAATAGGCTACCAACTTAAGACGGGACAAGCCATCATGTGTAGGGTGGGCAATCTTTTCTGCCCACCGAGGTTCAACTTGATGGTGGGCAAA
>CAZLLL010000067.1:0-10104 GCA_964560255.1 uncultured Methylomonas sp. | reverse complement strand
TCACGTACGGATCTGTGGGGGGATTGATCAGTAATGGCTGATTCTACCCGGACACTAGTAATATAAGCTGGTGGAGGGCATCCATGTTATATGCGCCTTGCGAGAATTATTTGAGTAATCCGGCTACTCAAACTGTCCTGCCTTAAGTTGGTAGCCGCACTCCTTAAACAGCAACATAATGTTACCCGGCAGTCAAAAACAAATTGCACAACTATTTTCTATATAACCTGATACCTGAAATTCCTTGTGCACCAAAATTCAGCGCTTTTTGATAATCTTGCTTACCAATACCACCCAAGGCAAAAACAGGAATATTTACTTTAGAAACCCACTCAGAAAATTGCCGCCATCCTAAAGCATCCACACTCAGATGCGAAGCTGTCTCCATAACGGGCGATAACACGACAAAATCTAGCGCCAACTGCTCTGCCTTATATAGTTCATCTAAATTATGACAGGAAGCAGCCACAAAACCGACACAATCGGGACGCCGCCTAAGCGCCATTAAATCAGTAGACGTTAGGTGCACACCGTCATCCATACTTCTCTTTACTTTCATTTGCGAATTTATAAGGTACGTCACACCCAGTTTATGGCACTTTTCCCTTACTACATCCAATACTTCTTCAGTACCTGATTCATCTAAATCTTTAGCCCTTATTTGCACTAAACTCACCCCCTGCTCAGCAACGATATCCAGCTCACTCAATAACTGCTGTATATCATTCCCACCCACAATTGCATAGTGCCGACTTAACTTAAGCGCAGATAATATTGTTTTATTTGCCTCAGGAAACATATATTTACCTAATTCTTGCAATGACACCCATTTAACCTTCTGACCTTCCTGACCAATTGGCATTCCATCAAAATCATACACCTCTCTTACATGCAAACACACCTGGCACTCAGGGTAAGTAAAATTGACATTAATTAACGGAATACTTCCTTTAAGCCTGATACCTAACTCTTCATACAGCTCTCTATTCAATGCCTGCTGGATATCTTCTGCTGGCTCAATTTTTCCACCCGGAAACTCCCACAAACTACCCAGATGAGTGCCCGCTTTACGCCTAGCTATTAATACACGCCCCACATTGTCTCGCACAACCCCAACAGCAACATCTATCCTAGACATAGGTCAAGTTCTATACTCCGCATTAATGCGTACATAATCATAGGAAAAATCACACGTTAATATTTGTTGTGCTATTTCGCCACGCCCCAAAATAACATTAACTGAAATCTCTTCTTGATTCATTACTTTCTGCCCCGCCACTTCTGTATAGGAACCAGCACGGCTACCCTTTTCTACAATACAGACATCATCCAAATAAATAGAGATCCGATCAACATCTAACTTATCAACGCCCGAACGCCCTATAGCCGCTAAAATACGCCCCCAATTTGGATCACTGGCAAAAAAAGCAGTTTTTACTAAAGGTGAATGCGCAATTGTTTTCGCCACTTGCAATGCCTCTTCTTCACTCACTGCTTGCTGTACATTAATTTTTATCAGCTTTGTTGCTCCTTCCCCATCCCTGATAATTGCCTCTGCAAGATACATACAAGCCTCTCGAACAGCCTGCTGAAAAACCTGCATTGTCTGACTACCCTCAGTTATTTCAGGCAAAGTACTCTTACCACTCGCCATTAACACACAGGCATCATTAGTTGAAGTATCACCATCGACAGTAATTCGATTAAACGATTGCTCAACTGCATCTACCAAACATTTCTGCAATAATTCCGCAGCAATACTAGCATCTGTGGCGATAAATCCCAGCATGGTTGCCATATTTGGCTGTATCATGCCCGCCCCTTTAGACATCCCAGTAATGGTGATAATATCCCCATCTATTTCAATAACTTTTGAATACCCTTTCGCAAAAGTATCTGTGGTCATAATGGCATGGGCTGCTTTAGACCAGTTATCTTCTCTTAAATTAGCCTGAGCTTCTGGTAAAGCATCAACTATCTTATTAATAGGCATAACCTCACCTATCACGCCTGTTGAAAACGGCAAGACCTGCTCTGTATTGATGGCATTTAAGTTAGCAACAGCCAAACAACCAGCCCGAGCATCTCTTAAACCTTGCTCTCCAGTCCCTGCATTTGCATTTCCTGAATTAATCATTAAATAGCGCGGCGACTTTGCCAGATGCTCTCTTGCCACCAAAACGGGAGCCGCACAAAAAACATTTTGCGTAAAAACAGCGGCACAAGAACTGCCTTCCGCCATCCCTATTAATAACAAATCATCTCGCTCAGCTTGCTTAATACCTGCACACGCCGTGCCTAACTTAATTCCTGCGACTGCATGCATTTGCGGAAATTCACATTTTCCAACTGCCATAATTCTCTCTTTTATCAACGATCAAGCTTTAAAAAATACCAGCACACGACTGATTTTTCCAATTTCTTGCTCTAGCACAGCACAACGATTTTTAATGGTATGAACTTGCTGCGACAAACTAAACATCGTATGCGGTAAAATAACCTCTAACTCAAGGTGCCCTTTTATATAATGTATTCTGAAACTATCAATTAAAGGGTAATTTTCTGCCAGATACTCCTTTAGTAGTCGCTCTACACCTTTTCGTAATAGCGGCTTTCCTTGATCCAGTTTATATTCATCATTCTCAGGGTCTACATGTACAAGCACTTCCTGAACATCTTCAAATTTATCAATCAAAATATCCCTGACCACATCGGCAATCATATGCCCTTCTGACACTGTAATCCGTGAATTAACTACTATATGCGCATCCACCAGTGCATCTTCCCCCATATGCCGAGTGCGCAATAAATGTATATGCTGCACACCCTCTGTTGCCGCAATTTCCGTACGAATTGCATCAACCACTTCATCAGATAAACCCGTATCCACCAGCTCTTTAATACTGTCTGATACCAAATTAAATCCAATTTTTGCAACCATTAGAGCAACGATAACCGCTGCAACTGCATCAGCCCAGATATAACCTTGCAACGAACCAGCCACACCGATTAATACGATAATTGAAGAAATGGCATCACTGCGATGATGCCATGCATTAGCCAATAATAATTTTGACCGAGTGATTCTTGCAGCTCGCCTAGTATATTGATACAGCCACTCATTCGCCATAATGGATATGGCTGCAATGCCCAATGCACTCTGCTGCGGAACCAATATACGTGCTGGCTCCAATGTACGCCCATATATATCCCAGGCAATCCCGCCTGCTACTGCAATTAATCCTATCCCCAGCACTACCGTTGCTATTGTTTCAAAGCGACGATGCCCATAAGGATGATCATGATCTGCTTCGCGCGCCCCCAGCTTTACCGCAACCAAAACCAACAGATCACTCGCCAAGTCTGACAGAGAGTGCACACCATCAGCAAGCAGCGCTGCCGACTGACCTAAAATCCCAAAACCAATTTTTATGATGCTTAAAAAAACATTGACCAGAGCACCTATTATCGTCACTCTTTTTTTTAACTTTGTCAGTTTTACAGCATCATAAGTTCCAGTCATTACTCGCCAACTTCCAAAGTAATGACATATTCATATTCATCAGATTGCGTCTGTAGGACTTTATGTCCGTTGATTCGACACCAGGCAGGGATATCCTGCAAAACCCCTGGATCTGTACAAGTCACACTTAACATATCACCTTGCTGTAATTGCTTGACCTTATCCTGCGTACGAATCACTGGCAAAGGGCATAATAGCCGCCGCGCATCTAATTCATATTCACTCATACAAACCACTCGCCTGGCAACTCATCTGTCGCAAAGGGTCTGACTTGTAAAGTCGACTCATTACCTGCTAAATCCCGTACTGCAACATCCACATGCTCAGCATCTCGCCCCTGCCCATAACGTGCGACAATTTGCGCGGCTAGATACAGATCTTCTGCGCTTGCATCACCGTCGATTAAAGCCAAAGGCCCACGGTGACTAGAACAATTCATATTAATATAATTTTTCTTGTATCCTTGTAAAAATCGCCCCTCCCCATCTTCACGCGCGACAATCACCTTAAAATTCTGTTTAGGTCGTATATGCCGGCCAACCTTCAACAGCATCACATCATCAAGCTCATACTCTTTAGTACCTCGCGCCTTCCATAAATCAACCAGCTTTGTCGAATAACTTTCATCAGTTAAAAAGCAACACCCTCCGGCAGGTTGCGAATAATCTTTAAAACCATACTCATCCGCCAAAGCCATTTGTGGTTTACGCGAACGCCCACTAAAGCCAAACAATTTTTCACGACTTATCCAGCCTTCTCTTTCAGGCAAAGTTGCAGGTAAATTCTGACCACATAAAGGCCGCACTAAGCGGTCATCAGCGCCTGATTCGGCAGCAATAATAGGCATGGTTTCTCTGCGCTGCGACATAGGCCGCTGCCCCATCACCTCGCCAGTAATAATAAAGTCAAAGTCATTTTCCTGCATCCATTGCTTCGCCCTATTGACCATAAAAATCTTACAGTCCAGACAAGGATTCATATTGGCCCCATAACCATGCTTAGGATTAATCAATACATCCTTATACTCTTCAACAATATCAATAATATGTAATTTTATTCCTAGGGTTTCCGCCACCCACAAGGAATTGTTACGCTTTTGCTTTTCCTTATCTTTTTTACGTATGGCATGAGTATGCCCTTCGACACAAAAGCCGGTAAAAAAATTAATACCTTCTACATGAACACCTTGCTCCATGATAGCCTTAGTTGCCAACATAGAATCCAGACCACCTGAAATTAACGATACTGCTTTGATTTGCTTCACTCTACTAACCTATATTAAACTAATACCAAATTATCCCTATGAATCACTTCCTCATCATCAGAATAACCTAAGATACTTTCAAATTGACTACTCGTCCGACCTTTAATTTGCTTTATTTCTCCAGATTTGTAATTCACCAACCCTCGCGCCACCTCAATACCGGCGAAATCAAGACAAATAACTAATTCACCCCGATTAAACTCGCCATCTACCGCCTTAACTCCAACGGCAAGCAAGCTTTTCCCGGATTCTCGAAGCACCTTTACGGCCCCATCATCCAGCACTAAACGACCTTTAGCCTGTAATTGACCTGCCAACCATTGTTTTCGTGCAATAATGGGCTCTATATTTGTTGATAAATAAGTGCCTATTTCTTCCCCTGAAATCACTTTTGTAAGCACATGTTCTATATCGCCAGACACAATGACTGTTGACGCACCAGAGCGCGACGCTAATCGGGCTGCGCTCACTTTTGTTGCCATACCGCCACGCCCTAGGCCACTACGACTTTCTCCAGCCATAGAGTCCAGACACAAATCTCCAGAACTTATTTCACTGATTAAAACAGCATCCGCATTAACGCTCGGATCGGCATCAAACAACCCTAATTGATCCGTTAAAATAATCAATAAATCAGCACCAATCAAATTTGCAACCAGAGCCCCCAAAGTATCATTATCACCAAATCGTATTTCTTCCGTCGCAACCGCATCATTCTCATTAATCACCGGAACAACCTTATAAGCCAATAAGGCCAACAAGGTACTACGCGCATTTAAATAGCGCTTACGATCTGATAAATCATCATGTGTCAGTAAAACTTGCGCCGCATGTAATCCATGTTGCTGGAAGTTACTTTCAAAAATTTGCACTAGCCCCATCTGCCCGACTGATGCCGCAGCCTGTAATTCATGCAAAACCTTAGGGCGCGACTTTAAACCGAGACGCGCCATCCCTTCCGCCACCGATCCTGACGACACCAAAACGACTTCAACACCTTGCCGCTTTAATTCCGCTATTTGCGCAACCCAGATTGCAATCGCCGATTTATTTAAGCCCTTCCCGCCATCGGTTAATAACGCACTGCCAATTTTAACCACAATGCGCTTTGCATTTTTAAAATCACTGCGACTCATCTTGTTTTTCCGAGACCGCCAGATGCTCTAAAAACGCCATAATATCAAACATTAAGGCTCTTGTTCCTTCGGACTTTAAAGCTGAAATTTGATAAACAGGCCCTTCCCAGCCTAGCTCATCAACAATCGCCTGGCAATAAAGTTGCGGATCTTCATCATTCTGCAATCTATCCATTTTATTTAATATCAGCCAGCGTGGCTTATTCGCTAAATCATCACTCCACTTTTCAACTTCTTTAATAATTTTTCTTGCAGCCTCTACAGGAGACTCCATTGACTCATAGGGTTTTACATCCACCAGGTGCATCAGCAACTTAGTCCGCGCTAAATGCTTTAAGAACTGCAAGCCTAGCCCTGCCCCTTCAGCCGCTCCTTCTATTACCCCTGGAATATCAGCAATCACAAAGCTACGCTGATCATCGACACTAACCACCCCTAAATTCGGCACTAGTGTAGTGAAAGGATAATCTGCTACTCTCGGCTTTGCCGAAGAAACAGCACGAATCAAACTCGACTTACCAGCATTAGGCATCCCCAATAAACCGACATCAGCAATTAAGGTCAACTCTAGCTGTAGAACTCGATGCTCGCCTTTAGATCCAGACGAAGATTGCTGCGGCGCACGATTAATACTACTTTTAAAGCGCGTATTGCCCAGACCATGAAAGCCCCCCTGGGCTACTAGCAGCTTGTCACCTACCTGAGTAAGGTCACCTAATTTTTCCTTAGTTTGCTTATCAATCACACTGGTTCCTGGAGGCACAGAGATATAAATATTCTCTCCTTTTCTACCTGTACATTGCCGCCCCATTCCATTTTGACCTCGCTGCGCCCTATGTACCGAGTGAAATCGAAAGTCCACTAAAGTATTTACATTTTCCGCAGCAAGCAAATAGACACTACCACCATCCCCACCGTCTCCACCATCAGGCCCGCCTTTAGGGATATATTTCTCGCGACGAAAACCGATACAGCCATTTCCGCCATCACCCGCTTCTACACGAATTTCCGCTTCATCAACAAATTTCACAGTCCGAAAACCTCACTTAAACCAGCCCGACTTCATATAAGGTAACTCGCAACAAATAATCTACCTTTAATAGTTCCCACGCAGAGCGCAGAACTGTCTTCTGGTATTTTATTTAATGCGTGGCGTTACCTAAGGAACGTGCACGAAATAACTTCGACAACTCGCTTGTCTTTTTATCCGTCTTCTGCGTTGTACAAATAGTTACGTAGCTTGCTATGCGCCGTGTGTACGTCTTGAATACGAATAAAAATCCTGCGCCAGTTGCCAAACTTAGGGAGCAGGAAATTAATAATCGTCCAACTGAAAAAATATAATATATAAATATCAGTTAGTTATAAATTTATCTTGGATGATTATATTTTTCCATCTCCCTTATTCCGTGCGCGTTCCTAAGAAGCGCAAACGTCTCGGCAAATATAGCACGAGTATAAAAAAATAGGCAAAAAAAAACCTCGTCTTTGCGGACGAGGTTTTCAGTGCTATTCCTGTTTAGTCCGAACTAAGCCAGACTAAAACAACTATGCAGCAATAATACTAACAAACTTACGCTTCTGAGGTCCTTTCACCTCAAATTTAACTTGTCCATCAATTGTTGCAAATAAGGTATGATCCTTACCACAGCCTACATTTGTTCCCGCATGAAAGCGCGTTCCACGTTGCCTAACGATAATGCTACCTGCACTCACTGTCTGACCACCGTAACGCTTTACACCGAGTCGTTTCGCATTGGAATCGCGACCATTTTTGGTACTACCACCCGCTTTTTTATGAGCCATTATAAATCCTCGTGTTAAGCAGAAATGCCAGTAATCTGGACTTCTGTGTAATATTGACGATGACCCATTTGTTTCATATGGTGTTTACGTCGTTTAAATTTGATTATTTTAATTTTTTTATGTCGACCTTGTGCAGTCACTGTCGCTGTTACCTTGCTACCATCAACATAAGGTTGTCCGACTTTAACAGCATCCTCAGACTTGACCATAAGTACATTGTCGAATTCAACGCTGTCGCCCATACCAAGCTCAAGTTTTTCTATTTTTAAGGTAGTACCTTCTTCGACACGGTATTGTTTACCGCCAGTTTGAATTACCGCATACATTTGCGTCAGCTCCATCAAGCAATATCTATTAAAAGTGAACAGAGGATTATAGTAATAAATAAAACCTACGTCAACTAAAATAAAACAAAAATCTCTAATGCCGTATACAATAGCGAAATAAACATTTGCATTGCATGGTATTTTTAAATCTCATGTTCTGTTAATATAGCCTGTATTATCAAATTGTTTCGGATATTCACACATCCTAATCACTATTTTAACACACGAATCAATGACAGTTTCGCACCAATCTAATAACAAAGCACACAGCCCTATTGATTTCACTGCAATTCAACAGTTAACAGAAAAGGAAGCCAAAGCAGTCGACCAGCTGATATTAAAAGAACTCACCTCTGATGTCGTGCTTATTAATCAAATCGGGAACTATATTATTAATAGCGGAGGCAAACGCTTGCGCCCTATGCTGTTATTGCTGACTGCTAAAGCACTAGACTACCAGCAAGATAATCATTTGGTCTTAGCCGCTGTTATTGAATTTATTCACACAGCAACTTTACTGCATGATGATGTGGTCGATGAATCTGACCTGCGCCGTGGTAAAGATACAGCCAATGCTGTATGGGGTAACGCAGCAAGCGTTTTAGTCGGTGACTACCTCTATTCCAGTGCTTTTGAAATGATGGTACGCACCAATAATATGCGGGTAATGGAGATTTTATCTAAAACCACTACTGCAATAGCCGAAGGCGAAGTATTACAGCTTTTAAATTGTAACAACCCAGCAACGTCAGAAGAAAAATATCTGGAAGTTATTTCACGCAAAACAGCTATTTTGTTTAGCGCTGCAACTCGACTAGGCGCTGTCATCGCTAATGCGAGCCCGGAGGTTGAAGCAAGCATAGCCGCCTATGGACAGCATCTAGGAGTTGCCTTTCAGCTGATTGATGATGCGCTGGACTACACATCAAACAAAGAGGAATTAGGTAAAAACCTAGGTGATGACCTCGCCGAAGGTAAACCCACTTTGCCACTGATTTACGCGATAGAGCATGGCACTAAAGAACAAGCTGACGTTATCATTAATGCTATCAAAACAGGCAACAGAGATTCCTTTAATGAAGTCTATGACATTGTAACAATGACTAATGCTATAGCTTATACTGAGCAACGCGCAGATAAAGAAGCGCAAAAGGCCATTGACGCATTAAATAATTTACCCGATTCTGAGTACAAAGAGGCTCTAGAATTATTGGCTCGTTTTTCTGTGCAGCGTAGTTATTAACTTAAGTTATTATTGTTCATGGTTTGTTTTGCTTCTGTTTTGATGTTTG
Organism: uncultured Methylomonas sp.; assembly: GCA_964560255.1. Classification (GTDB taxonomy): domain Bacteria; phylum Pseudomonadota; class Gammaproteobacteria; order Methylococcales; family Methylomonadaceae; genus Methyloprofundus. Next base: position 757 of record CAZLLL010000067.1, on the reverse strand, counting down.
CTATAAAACCAGCATCACGCTCCATTTAAGGTCGCTTAGGGAGCTGGAAATAAATAATCGTCCAAATATTGGGCAGGATTTTTGTTCGTATTCAAGGCGTAGTAACAAGCGCATAGCTGGCTACGTAACTGTTGCTACAACGCAGAAGACGGACAAAAACCCTGCCCAATATTGGATGATTATTTGTTTCCATCTCTCTTACGCTCGTTACCTTGGCCTGTTTATAAAACGGCTAAGTTTTTTTTAATAAACCACTAGAAGGAAATTTAAAATGGCAAAACTATCTGATATTGAAGGTATTGGTGAAGCATACGCAACAAAGCTTGAAGACGCTGGGATTAGCTCATTAGAAAATCTGTTACAAATGTGCTGTGAAAAAAAGGGCCGTAAAGAAATAGCAGAAAAATCTGGCTTAACTGAAAAACAAATACTCAACTGGGTAAACCGAGCCGATTTAACTAGAATCAAAGGTGTCAGTACTCAATATGCAGATTTGCTTAAATTCACAGGCGTGGATACAGTACCTGAATTAGCGCAGCGTAACGCCGAAAACCTTCAGCTAAAAATGGCTGAATTAAACGAAGAAAAAAGTCTCGTGCGTAAAGTTCCGACGACATCACAAGTGGAAGACTGGGTAGCACAGGCGAAAGAATTGCCCCGTGTCATTACACACTAAGGGAGATGGACACAAATAATCATCCAACAATATTGCTAGTCTTTTTGTCCGTCTTCTGCGTTGTAGCAACAGTTACGTAGC
>CAZLLL010000066.1:0-10117 GCA_964560255.1 uncultured Methylomonas sp. | reverse complement strand
TTGTCAACTTATTTTTGTTATTTGGTTATCTGCCCTGAAATTTAAAGTAGATACGTTGAATTCATATTATACATGGACTTACGGATCAAAAATGTTATATAACTTTTGAGCGATTACTTACATTAACTACCCTAGACTCGTTTTATCTTATGTGTTAGAAAAACATCAACCCTGTTTAGCCAAAATATCCACAATATCAAAGGTCACATTCGCCACTTCAAGCAATTCAGAAAATGGAATGGGAGCCTCGCTTCCTTTCTCAATAGCGGCAATAAAAGCGGCTGCACAAGCCACCTGTCCCTTATTCTGCCTAGCTAAATTCAATTTTTTAAACCTAGGCCAGCCAAACCCGGTCAATTTCCTGAAATTATCCAGTTGCAGCACTCTATCCGCACAAAAAACGTCTAAGCGTTCCTTGGGAAAAGACTTATTACCATTCGCCAGATAATGTACCGTTCCAAAAGAGCCATCAGCAAAGCCCAGGCTAAAAGTCACTTTATCATCACGAATACCAACGCCCTCACCTATCATCATTGCCTGCACAGATACAATTTCGGCTCCTGCAAGATAACGCAGTAAATCAATAAAATGACAAGCTTCACCGATAATGCGCCCCCCCCCCTCCTGTTTATCTTGCGTCCAATGATCTGCTGGAATGACCCCTGCATTCACCGTCATAATAAATGACTTGGGTTCAGCAACACCACTCAGCAGCTGCTTAATTTTTTGCACATGTGGAGAAAAACGACGATTAAACCCGACCATTACCAACGGTGCTCCCTTATTAGAGGCGATTTCATAAGTACTGCTAATCTCGCTCAACTCTCCGCGTTTTAAAGCAAGAGGCTTCTCAACAAAAACATGCTTACCTGCCTGTAACGCATCACACACAAACTGCGCATGATTATTATGCCGAGTGGTCACCACAAGGGTATTAATACTAGCATCCTGAATAATCACCTGACTATCCGTCGTAACCGTTGCAAAACCGAACTTCTTACCCGCATGAACACTACTAATACCAGCACTTGAAGCAACCGATTTTAACTGCGCCCGGGTTTTAGCAAAGGCAGGAATTAGCACTGCCGTTGCATAATTACCAGAGCCTATAAAACCCACTACTGCCTTCGATGCCTGGCCTGGTTTATGTCTATTATTGACTAAATCAATAGTGCGCTTTTTCAGCTCATCATCAGATTTCGCAGATGCGTCAGGGAATTGAAGAATAATCCCCAAAGAAGGTGTATTACCACCCATTAATTCATAAGCACTTATTGCTTTATCTAACGCAAAACGATGCGAAACCAGAATCTCAGTCTTCAACTTCCCCTCAGCAATCATATCCAGCACTGCCTCAAAATTACGCTGCTCAGTCCAGCGTACAAAAGCCACAGGATAATCCTGTCCCGCTTCTTCATACTCTGGATCATATCGACCTGGGCCATATGAGCAAGACACCTGAAAAGACAATTCTTTCTGATAAAAATCAGCACGAGACAGTTCCAGCCCTACGACACCCACCAGAATAATTCGCCCTCGTTTGCGGCACATTTGTGCTGCCTGGTGCACAATTTCATTACTTTTTGCTGATGCTGTAATAATGACTGCATCCACGCCACGACCTCGTGAATACTGCTGCGCAAGAAGCAAAGGATCTTCTCCACTGGATAAATTTACTGTTGCTGCACCCAGTTTTTTGGCCAGCTCAACTTTATCAGCATCCAGATCAATGCCAATAACCCGGCAGCCCTGTGCTTTTAATAACTGCACGGTTACTAGGCCAATCAGCCCTAAACCTGTGACGACAATGGTTTCTCCTAATGTAGGCTTAACTAGGCGAATCCCCTGTAAAGCAATGGCTCCTAATACGGTAAATGCAGCGGCCTCATCCTGCACGCTATCGGGAATAGCCATGCATAAATTTTCAGGCACACAGACGACTTCTGCATGTTTACCGTTAGAAGCAACACGCTCTCCCTCTTTAAACTGGGCTACTCCAGCACCTACTTCCAATACTGTACCGACGTTGCAATAGCCCATCGGCAAAGCCTGATCCAGCTTATTGCGTACCGTTGCTATCGTTGGTGCCAAACCATCGGTTTTGACTTTATCCAGCACCATTTTGACTTTATCAGGCTGCTGCCTCGCTTTATCAATTAAATTTGCCTTACCAAAATCAACCAGCATTTTTTCGGTTCCAGCTGAAACGAGGGTCTGCGTGGTTCTAATCAGAACATGCCCAGGTAATACGCGCGGGCAGGGAATATCTTCCAGGATAGTTTCACCTGATTTTAGGTTTTGTAGGATTTGTTTCATATAGTTATGATAAATAATTTGTTTGTCATGATTCCAGTTGCTTCTAACTGATTTCAAAAATTTATATTAGGCACCTAGGAATGGGAATCAAATAACGTGTGCATTCTGACTTGTCTTTTTGCTCGCCTTCGGCGTTGCGGCAACAGTTACGTAGCTAGCTATGCGCCTGTTACCGCGCCTTGAAGGCAAACAAAAATACTGCGCCATAATTGCCAATACCTTCGCCAATTTTGATTTAAGCCCAAAATAGCCTTTTCCGCTCTATGTGAATCAATTGCTTACAGGCTGAAAAACTTACCATAATGGGTTGATTTTCATTTTGGCGAAGGTATTGAATTGCACAACTTATTTAATTCCCATTCCCTAGAATAGCTGAAACTAATCGCGCCCCATTTTCTTCCCATGTCGTTCCAAAGGAGTGAAGACGTTGAGCCCCTTTATTTCTGAGCTCTGCTTGTAACCCAGTACTGTTTATTAATTTATCAACTGCCTGAAATAACGAATCAACAGACCATGGGTCAAAATATAGAGCCGCATCCCCACAAATGGCTTTGGCAAAATCCAGGTTACTTGTCAAAATCGGGCATGAAAAACTCATAGCTTCTAGATAAGTACCACTAAATGATTCTAATGTTGTTGGCATAAGCAAAGCATCGACATGGCAAAAATAGGCAGACAACTCAGTCTGCTCTAATGCCCCCAAGTTAATAATATAATTATCTAATTTTCGTTCTTTTATATCTGCCAGTAACTGCCTTGCCATAGGGTGATGATTCTCTTCGACAGTCAAATACAAACATACACCCTTTAACTGCTGACGATATTTATCAAATAATTCAATAAGTAATTCAATATTTTTATGTGGGTAATAGCGCGTCAAATAAAAAAACTTAAATTTTTCTGGCTGTTGCTTTATTAAATCAGGAATTCCTGTAGGTACTGGTACTGCCTGCACTGCAACAGAAACAGCGTTAGGTAAAGTGACTACTTCTCCATGATAAGAAAACATTTCACAAATACGCTTTGCGGCAACATCAGTTTGAACAAAAAGTATCTCTGTTTTTCGCAAATCCTTTGCCAACCGGTGTTGTTGTAAGTATTTAACCAATTTTTTTTTAAATGTTTCTCTCTTATAAAACTTAACGGGGTAAAATAAGTGCGCATCATGGCAGAGAAGAAATTGTTTTCCACCTTGATATCCAACACCTCGGTTTCCCATGCACAAAAGTACGTCAGGTTTAAATTCAGCAATTGCTCTCTCTAAATAAAAAAAGTCATACTGTAGTCGCGCGAGTAAGTTTTTTTGCTTTTTATAAGAGTGAACTTCCGTCACTTGTGGATTAACAATACTCCTTTCGTACTCCAAATCTGCTGGAATAAAAAGCTGATACTCCACGTCAGATAATTGCTGTTGCAAACTCAATATTAAATTTTTCCCTATGGAGATCCCTCCTCCTGCTGATAAGGCATGTGCAACAATAGTTATTTTCTGCATATATTTTGTTCCTTCAGGCAATGATAATTTATAATAATCTATCACAAAGAAATTCAAATCGTATTGTTCCAGCTCACATTGAGCGGGTATGGTTTTATATTTTTCGATTAATCTTTAATTTAAAAACAAATGGTTATACTAATTTTAGTAGGTTTCAACGACTTATATAGAATCATTTAAAATCAATGCGTTACATTCAGTCAAAAACACTAGACTTCTCACATAAAACACTACTTATTGTTTTTTATACTTAACCTCCTAGTATTAATTAATGAAAAAACATGAAAATCACCTGGAAATTTTCTGATTTATTAGGACTGTATATATTGGCTATATCCCTATCACTTCATACAGGCCATAGTTTTGCAAAAACAAATATCTTTGACTGGCAAACATTTGATGATATGTCTTTACAAGGAATAACACCGGTACCACACCCTTACGATAAAAATAAGAACTGGCCATTGGTATTTCTTAATTTAGATACTTATAAATTTTCAACTGCGGTTATGTTAAGGGAGAGTACCGCTCCTATTGGAGGAAAAAAAACCGATACTCTGAAGAATATAAGTAAATTTTTCATCAGGCAAAACTTGCCGCTTAACTTTGTTTTTGCTGATTTTGAAAAAAAGCAGAGCAAAGAAAGTGACATAACAGAAATGGTTAATATCATTCAAAATAACCCCAGTCACTTAATCAATTCAGCATATATTGGTAACTATAATTATAGTGCCAACAAAACCAACTTAACTGAAGTCTGGGGCAACTACACCGAACAATCTAAATACAGTCAAATCTACCTGAAATCAGGGTTGAATATTTCCATGCCCGTCATGTATCCATATAGTGCCTACCGTAACCATGCAACCAGACAGGACAAACACAAAGAGCTATGTATTAATATTGAACACGCTCTGTTTTGGGCTCCCCTAGAAAGAATGTCCTCAGCAAAAAGAGCCTTACCCAAAAAGCACCTTTTAATTCCATGGATTGGTGGCTTCGTCGACAATGGCTTAATCTACCCCGCGCCTTACCCGCGCAAAGAAGATTTACGCGCACTAGTGCAACATGCACGCTTACGCGGTGCTGATGGATACTACACATGGAGTCACGGTGGCAACAAGTACTACACGATCCCTAATGACGAATTAGGTTCGCGCAAAGCATTTCGAGACGATATGTATCAGTATGGCTGGAACAGTCTTACTCAATTTTTTAGCTTGCCTGGAGAAATAGAAATTCTTAATTTAAATACCAACAAAACCGGCGGCATTGAATGGTCTGGAGCAAAAAAAGGATCACATTTTATATTTCTGATTTCAAATTTCACACACAATAATGTGCAAATCAATTTTCCTAGATTTACCGGACTACCAGATAAATCTCCCGTAGTTGCCTCAATGTCTCATTTAATCGTATCTTTTTAATATACCCTCCCCCCTACATACCAAATAGCCTTACACATACGCTCAACCATATGTGTAATTTGTCGTTTATCCCTATAGTGATAATAAGCAGAAGTTCCTAGAGATTTACTTAAACCCTGATCTGTTGCAAATTTCACTAGCCATTCACCTAGCTCCTGACTTCCATCCGCATAAAAAATCCCAGTTTCTCTATCACAAATATTATCAACCTCTGGCCCGTGAATAATATTAGCATCTGTTATGATAGGTACACCGTATGCAAAGCTATGCAATACACCAAGACCTACAGCGCCAGGGCTTACATAAGCAATAGCTCGGTCAAAGCACTGCTTAAGAATTGACTCATCTCTAACCTCGCCAAGAAAGTCAACACGGCCTTCAATCCCTAACTCAATTGTTTTTAATTTAAGCAGAGGTAGAATATCTCCCCCTCCCACAATCAAGAGACCCACCCCTAAAGGCAGCCTCTCTCGAATCATGGAAAATGCTTCAATTAACACATCCACCCGCTTTCTTTCTTGTAATCGACCCACAAATAAAAACCTGTCTCTTTTTTGCAAGCTCCTGCCATGGTTTTTCACTTCGATCGTATTTCCCGCTACAAATAACTTTTCTGGTGCAATACCTCGCTCTAAAAACTTACGTGCTGCAGGCTCTTCATACAACAATAAACTATTGGCGACCTTAGACATTACTATTCTTATGTCATTAAAAAACTTATTTCGCCCTAATCCATGCCCCCATAAAAGCACCTTTTCAGGCCAGCGCATGAGTAGCCATGTAGACATCGGCCACCAAAGATCAAACATTAAAATAATAACATCTGCTGCTGCTGCTTCCTTTTGTATATCAAGTTGTATCGTTATTTTTCCTAGCCTTATACTTTGGCATCTTATTTCTTTAAATGAAACTGCTTGATGAGCAGAAACTAACTCTCCACTATGAATAACAGATAACAATAATTCATCAATATTCGCAAGTGCATTGTATAGTGGCACCCTATAGTCGGGTATCAGGTTGGTAATAATGATTACATTGAGTGTCGACACAAACTATTCCTTCTTGTAAATGATTCCTAAGCTCTAAGACTGTGAAAGTATTGCTAATTCGGAGTGCAAAAACAAGTTTTTGTACTCCTTTTGCACATAACAAAGTGGGCTACCGCTTTAATACGGGATGCTTGAAAACTGTAGAGTGCAGCTTCAACCCGCCAACGCTAGAGCTTATTTTAAAAGCGGGCTAAAGCCTACTTTCCCTATAGGAACGTGCACGAAATAACTTGAGTAACTGACTTATTTTTTTGTCCGTCTTCGGTGTTGCACAAACAATTAGGGAGCTGGAAATAAATAATCGTCCAATATTGGGCAGGATTTTTGTTCGTATTCAAGGCGTAGTAACAGGCGCATAGCTGGCTACGTAACTGTTGCTACAACGCAGAAGACGGACAAAAAGACTCGCAATATTGGATGATTATTTGTTTCCATCTCCCTTATGTAGCTCGCTAGCGCCTATTTCTATGCCTTGAAGGCAAACAAAAATCCTGCCCAATATGGGTAGGTTATTTATTGCGAGTTACCTAACGCTTATATCTTGATGTTACTCAATTTATTTCTACATATTCCTTTTCTAATCGCTTACTACCCCGTAAATGTATTCCTAAGATCAAACATACAATCAATGTCTTTACCAAATACGCGACCAGCATTGCCAGTGCTAAGCCTAATGCGCCGTAGTTATAATGCCTTAAAAACAAATAAGCGCAGATGATATAAACACTTGCCCATGCCATATCGGCAAATAGGCGCGCCCACATTTTATTAAACGCTGCCAGCATATTACCAAAAAGATTTAAAACACCTGCCGCTAGTGCCGCTAAGACAATAGCAACAAAGACAGGCCACCCAGCAGAATAGTCCGAGCCATAAAGCGTCATAATATATGGACTACCCGCTATCGCAACAACACTCATTGGAATAATAAACATTGCTATCATAGAAACCCCCATTTTTAATGATTTTCTCAGTTGGATAATGTCTCCTTTGCCTGCAAAATCTGAAAAAACCGGCATTAACGTATTAGTAATCACTCCGGGCAAAAAAAGCAACAATGAAAACCATTGGTTTGCAGCACTAAAGACAGCCATTTCTGCATATCCTTCTGGCTGGTTGACTAGCAAGGCGACTCCCGTCCAGTGAACAGGAGAAATCATGATCGCGCCTATTAATGCAGGTAGGCTGTAGTACCACATAATTCGCCATTCTTTGTTAGTAATTCTCAATGTAAATGGAATTTTTTCTAGAATCATAAGCCTACAGATGATAAAAGTATTTACAATAACACTTATACCTGCTGCGCCTAACAAACCCCATAAAGCTCCCAGTAAACCTTCTAAATAGGTTCCATAGATTATCATCGCAAACATAATCATTCCGCTAGCTGCATTTGCAAAGGACATTAACCTAAATGCTTCAAAACCAGTTAGAATTCCATTTTGAACGCCTATTATTGCCTTAAATGCCAAAATGAACGCCCCAATTTTCAATGGAGCACTAAGCTCTGGAGCAGCTAATATTGTACTTGCCATCCAGGGAGCGAAAAAAAACATCAACGATGCCATCATCAAGCCTGTGGTAGTAGAGGCCACTGTAGATAAAGTAATAATACGCCCAGCGCTTTGCTTATGATTATGGCGATACTCAGCTACATGCTTAGACGCTGTAATACCCATGCCTGCAGCCGCCAATGCAACAAACATCGTGACACTGCTCTGTACAGTACCCAGCTTGCCAAATTCTGATTTCTCTAAGAGACGAGCAACAATGATCATTGCTAATGGAGGTATGCCCCGCGAAAGTATTGTAGCCAAAAGATTCCAGCTAGCTCCACGAATAATTCTGCGAGAGAGAGGGGATGAAAAAGCCTTACTAAAGAGTGTCATTAATATCAAAAAAGGAATATATACTAAATTTTAGGGTTAAGGAATAAAAAATCATTGCGCTATTTTGTCTGGATATTTTTTTCTGGTATGTGCTAACAATGCTCCTGCAGTTGCCCACCACAAAGCCGAATTTTGAAATGACCCTAAAAGTACATTCGGTTCAAACATAGAAATTAATATTCCTGAATAAATGACAACTCTATAAATCGTTACAATGTTTATATTTCTTTTTATTTCATCACTAAACTGTTTATTTGAAGATAAAGCTTGATGCCTAATACTTCTCAAACTAAATTTTAATAGCCTTACAACAAAATAGAAAAATACTAATGGTAAAAATACCCCCCCCTCAACCGCCATTCTTAGCCATAAATTATGAATTTCATGACCTCCGATTCCAGCGTTACCAAACCCGCTTCCAAGAATCGGGTGCTGCATTATTTCTTTAATTGCAAACAGATAACTCGTAATTCTACCAGCAGAAAAATAATCTAAAGTACCTAACATACTACCACCGGTATCAAGCCGGTCTAGCCTCAAGTGCTCATAAAATAATCCAGCGTATACAATAGCAAGTGTCACACTAATACTAACAATCGTGACAAATATTATTTTGGGCAAAAAATTATACGCCAGCCACCCTAAAGCTAATAATGATGCTAGCAATCCTGCTCGCCCACCAACAATGGATTGAGACCCTATGACACAAAAAACAAGAAAAATGCCGACGATAAGCCTTAAATTATTTCTTTTAAGTATTCCATAAGCAAGAATACATAAATAAGGTATAAAAAAAACCAAACCATTTGACCAGCCCGTTCGTAACGACCCAAATCCTGAAATACTTAGTGGCATGGACCTAAAGATAGCCGGAGCATGCCATGATGGAACACCAAAATATTTACTAGTGATTGTCAGCATTCCTAGCCCCCCAATAATAATTGAAGACATCATAAATATATTCAGAGTACGAACTTCGTCAGCCGCATAAACATACATAGTCCACATCATAATAAACCCGAGACTAAAATCCTGAAACCGCCTCAGCAATAATGATGGTTCAGACTGTATAAATGCAAACGATGCGGACAGTATTAGTATGATAAAACCTGCGGGACCAAGCATACCGGGCGGAAACTGGATTGACTGGCGAATTGCCGCAGCCAGCCATGAGAATACAACTGCACTGGCAACAAGCATCAGCTTAAAATAGTAAAGATTTTGAGTAGTCATAAATGGTAACCAATAGACTGGCGACAAGCCGAGGTATATCGCCCAGATCATTGAAGTCATTATATTCATAACATTTTTCTCATATATTTATTTCTAGTGCGGACACACGCGAGCCGATTGTTGTGGAAAGCAAGCCTGCCCCATCGTATTACGTGAGGTGCTGAAATAAACATATAAGCACTCATGGTAACTACTCAGGCTATGATTTATTGGGCTGTAGCGGTTTTGGCACTTCATTTTGGATCATAAAGGCAGAGAAATAGATATTTTTTAACTGTTCAGCTGCTTTTTATGCCACAAATATCCCTACAGCCTAGGAAACAATAGCCTGAGTAGTTACGATTTTTGTTCGTATTCAAGGCGCACAAACTTAGCTCTAGCAAGCTACGTAACTATTTGTGCAACACCGAAGACGGACAAAAAGACATGTCCGTTGTTCAAGTTATTTCGTGCACGCTCCCTAGGTACCTCGCTAAAAATCGCCGCCCCACAAATATAAAATAACAAGCAACTTTTGTTCCCAAGCTCTATTGGGGAATACATGGGAGAACAAGCTCGGCTACCAACTTATAAGACGGGATCGCTTGAAAACCGTAAGGCGCGGCTCCAGCCCGCCAACACCAGAGCTTATATTTAATCGCGGGATGAAGCTGCGGGAGATGGAAACAAATAATCATCCAATATTGCTAGTCTTTTTGTCCGTCTTCT
>CAZLLL010000065.1:0-10130 GCA_964560255.1 uncultured Methylomonas sp. | reverse complement strand
TTTCTTCATGGCGATAACCTGTCCGTATTATGTTCGTAGCCTAAACTACCCTAGGGAGAAAATGAAAGGTGCCCATTGTTATATTTGAAATTATGATCTCATTTTATCGTCGCTTTGTTTCAGTACTATTGTTATCATTCTGTTATTCGGATTTTCTAAATGCGCATGCTGTTGTCATTGACCATTCAGTAATAACAGATGCTATTTACGCGCACCAAGCTAAGAAAGTTGAATTAACTTTTAATTCACGTATAGAAATAGAACTGTCACAAGTTTTTCTAGTACGAAGAGGGGATATTGAAGAAAAGCTGATAGTAAAAAGAGGACAATCCGCTGGAAAGGTATTAATTGATTTGCCTGCGTTAGGTATAGGTGAATATGCACTACGCTATAAGGTTTTTGCTGTCGATGGTCATATTACCGATGATATTATCCATTTTACTGTCGTTCAGCCCTAGCGAAAAAGAAAAATGGAAGGTATTACCGATTTTTTAGACTCCATCATTGGTGGTGTTGATCTTATTTGTTACTCTTTAGCAATTGGGGGTTTGCTATGGGGAATATTTGTTATACGTCCTTGGGAAGAAAGTGATAATCAGGCGAATATGCAAAGCATCCTGGCTGGCAAAGCAATCAGCCTTATTTATAAAGGCGCTTTTGCGTTAGCCATTATTCAAATATTGAAAATTGTTTTAAAAGTATGGCTAATGGCTGCCATACTCGATAGGTGGCCTTTTCCTGAGTTTGCTGCGACTACGCAGTTTATCGGTGGTATTATTCGAATGTGCTTAGCATTGCTGTTAGGGTTTGTTGCTTATATTTATTTGCGTCAACACGCTATTTCACGCCAGCATTGGTTTAATGCGGCTAGCATTGCAGTATTACTTATTATCTCTGGTGCCTGGTTAGTTCATGCGGCGGGTCGTTTTGAGAGTCGTATTTTGTTAATGAGCCTGACAACTGTTCATCAGGTAGCAGCAGCAGTTTGGGTGGGTGGGGTTTTTCAATTAATTTCTGTCTGGCACTTAACTCAACAAAAGCAAATCGCTGCAAACGTCTGGCCTGTTTATCTGCATCGCTTTTCCAGATTAGGTATGTTTGCCGTTACGGGTATATTGCTTTCAGGTGTTCCGATGGCATTAAACTACATCACTCACTTAAATGGGTTTTTCGGTACTGGTTACGGAAATATTCTTATGGTTAAAATATTACTAATGGTAATGGCTTTAGGGTTTGCCTGGTTAAATCGCAGTGCTGTCCTGGAATATCAAGTATCACTAAATCATGATCCTGTATTTAATCGGGTTCCTTACTATATAGAAGCAGAAACGCTGGTTTTAATTACTTTGCTATTTACTGCTGCGAGCCTTGCATCCCAGCCACCTGCGATTGATATTCCTGACTTAACTGCAACCTGGCAGGAAGCAGTAAATGCCTTTGCGCCACGTATCCCTAGTATTGAGTCACCTAGCCATGCCGTCCTACTCGCAGGTGAAGCAGGGCGGGTCGCTATTATTGGGCAAATACCCTCTGAAGCCGCAAGGGCGTGGTCAGATTACAACCATAATATTTCGGGGATTTTTATTACAGTAATGAGCCTGTTTGCCATGCTTTCCTATAAAAAGTCTTTCATCTGGACTCGCTATTGGCCAGTGGGCTTTATCGGTTTAGGTTTTTTTATTTTATTACGTGCTGATGCTGAAACTTGGCCGAGTGGTACGATGGGTTTTTGGGAGGGTATGCTGGAGAATGGGGAAATATTACAACACCGTATTGCTACATTACTGGTTTTTATTTTGGGCAGTATGGAATTGTGTGCCAGAATAACGAAGGATCCTGATAGTAGCTTGCCTTATATTTTTCCGCTGTTATGTGCTTTTGGTGGCCTGATGCTGTTAACCCATTCGCACCTGGGGTTTCAAGCCAAATCTACATTTTTAATCCAGATCGGGCATACTTTTATGGTTTTTTTTGCGCTGGTGATGGCAGTGGGGCGCTGGCTGGAATTAAAACTTGATCAACCAGGGAATAGTATTGCCGGATTTGTTTCGGTATTCGCTTTTTTTCAGATCGGGATGGTTTTGATGTTTTATCGAGAGCCACTTTATTAGGCTATCAATCTTGCTTGTTATAGCTCTTTGAGAGTAACCGTTCAGTTCCCCACCTTGGCAAGGAGGGGTTAGGGGGAGGGTTTATTAGAAAAGCTTTGCTCAATCGATGTTTTACAAAGAGGGAGGTGAACAGTTACCTTTGAGAGCGTATCGTCTTTAATATAAGGTAGCTCGCAATAAATAAACTACCCATGCATATTGCGCAGGCTTTTTGTTTGTCTTTCATTAGTAGAAATAGGCGCATAGCAGAAGTATAAAAAACAGGAGATTCATAAACGTGCGAACTAAAGTCCACTCTATAGTTCTTATATGCTCAAGATTAACAGTCGTTTCTTTTTCATTAGTCAATTTGCTGAATAAGCAAAAATCCTGGTAGTGACTACTATTGACTTACATTGGGCGGGTCTATTTTCTGTTTTTTTTTATATTAAAAATACATTAATAATTAGAGTGTTATGGGAATTCGTATAAATAATAAAAAAATAATATTAGAAATCGGGTATTTTTGCTGCATGTAACGCATTGATTTTAAATGATTCTATATAAGTCATTGAAATCTACTAAACTTAGTATAACCATTTGTTTTTAAATTAAAAGTTAATCGAAAAATATAAAACCATACCCGCTCAATGTAGGTATTGACTGTGCACAATACGGTAAATATATAACTCATTGTTTAATAATATAATAATTATTGCGTCAACGGGATTTTCGTGGTAGTAATCTGCATTAACAGCTAATAGAAGTCACCACCAAAATTCTTTATTTTGAGGTTTTTCCACTTCTTTTGTATTGGTGTTACTATACTAGGCGGGAGTAGCCCAAATATTAAAGACTATGTTCAGGAGAAAAGTGATGAATACCCAACAAATTTTAGATGCACTACTGAGTTCTGGAAAAGAATTAGTTGAAAAAGGGATGACACTGACAGAAGCTAAATTAAATATTCCTGATGATCCGGATAAGCGTGAAGCCATGATGGCTGGTGCGGGTAAAGGCGCTTTAGTAGCAGGCGCTTTAGCCGTATTACTCGGTACTCGCTCAGGGCGGAAATTAACCGGTACTACGCTTAAGCTTGGAAGCCTGGCAGCCATTGGTAGTGTAGCCTATAAAGCCTTTACAAACTGGCAGAATCAGCAGCAAGATTATCCAGCGATAACGGCTGATAAGTCAGCTGATCAACTAACAGCAGAAGCGGGTGAAAAACGCAGCAAAGCTATTTTAAAAGCCATGATTGCCGCAGCAAAAGCAGATGGACATATTGATAATCAAGAAAAAAATATAATTTCTCAACATGCAGAGAAACTTGGCCTAGATAGTTCTGTTGCCAATTTTATTAAAAATGAATTAACAGCGCCACTTGATCCAAGTGATGTGGCTGCAGAAGCTGATTCCCCAGAGGTAGCCGCAGAGCTTTATCTAGTTTCTAGAATGACCCTAAATTTAGATAACGAACAAGAGCGTCAATATCTTGAGAAATTAGCTCAAGCTTTAGAATTGGCCCCCGATTTGGTAACAGAACTTGTAAACCAGGCGGAAGCCTAAGGAATGGGCGCGAAATAAGTTGAGCAACTGACGCAGGATTTTTGTTCGTATTCAAGACGCACACACGGCGCATAGCGAGCTACGTAACTGTTTGTGTAACACCGAAGACGGACAAAAAGACAAGTCAGTTGCTCAAGTTATTTCGTGCACGTTCCTAAGTGAGTTAATCTATTTTTTAGTACGTAAGATCGGACTGAATAGTATAAGGGATGATGATTTGACAATAAGGGAGCTGGAAATAAATAATCGTCCAATATTGGGCAGGATTTTTGTTCGTATTCAAGGCGTAGTAACAGGCGCATAGCTGGCTACGTAACTGTTGCTACAACGCAGAAGACGGACAAAAAGACTCGCAATATTGGATGATTATTTGTTTCCATCTCCCTAAGCTTGTAACTTATTTTTTAATGTAGCATGAGTTTTCAACTTAATATGAAACAAGCGACTAGGCGTAGCTCTGGTTCACCCAGCTTACATATTAGCCAGTCACATATAAATCAATATGTTAAGGGGTAGGTGAGTGGTTACTAAAATTAATATAGGTATTATTTAAAGCATTTTTTTAAAATAGGGTTAAAGTTAGTCTTAATTATAATTCAATTGCTTAATGAATGGCTGGAAGCGGTATTAGGGATAGATTCCATTAATATGCAAGTAGAGCTCTTTAAGAGCTTCTTTGTGGAAATAAATAACACTGACCCCTTTATTTTCTTGTATTATCAACATCTGTGTGCTACGTTTAATGTTAAATGCTTGACCTGATAGCAGTATGTTTTTTTCGAGAAGAAGGTGAAATATTCTCGGATATTTCAGCGAATCAAGGTGTGGCAGGTTTAAATTTATTAACATACAAATTCGATGTCCAGAGACACTCAATGCAAATGAAAAATTTAACTTATTATTCTAAAATTTTAGTAATAACCTTTGTAGTTATTTTCCTAGCTCCAGCATACGCCCAGCAAACGGAAGGAACTGACAATAATAGCACTGGTAAATTTCCAGCTTCAGGTGCTGCTGCAGACGGAAAAATAAACGCACAGCAACATAGCATATTATTGAACCGTATCAGCGTACAACACTCAGCCAAGGTTATTATTCAATTAAAGCCGAATGCTGCAATCTCGATTAATGAAACAGGCCTTTCAATAGCTTCTATATCAGCAGCGCGAACACAAGGCATAAAACAGCGCCAAGAAGAATTGATCTCTAAATTAAATCTACAGCATATAAATAAAGTAAAACAATTTAAGACCATTCCATTTATTGCTCTTGATGTTGATGAAAACTCATTAGAACAGCTTTTGCAATCAGATGAAGTGCTTAGTATTACTGAAGATCGTTTAAATTACCCTAGTTTGATAAACAGTATTCCTTATATTAGTGCTGATTTTGTTTGGAATGAAAATTATACAGGAAATAACCAAAGCGTTGCAATACTTGATACTGGCATCGAATCAGATCACAGTTTTTTTTCTGATCCAAACATAGGCAGCAGAATTATCGCAGAGGCATGTTACTCGACTACTTATGGGCCATTTAACGCGACTGCATTATGTGATAGTGGTTCTACCCTTCCTGGGGCAGGTTTAAATTGTACTGGTTATACAGATTGCAAGCATGGTACTCATGTGGCTGGCATTGCCGCTGGCGATGGAAGTAATAACTCATCAGGTGTTGCCAAAGGTGCTTCATTAATTGCTATTCAGGTATTTTCAGGCTTTAGTGGATCAATATGTGGTAGTAGTACCAGTTGTTTGTCTGCATTCACTTCTGATATTATTTTAGGTCTGGAAAGAGTCTATGACTTGGCAGTAAATGAAAATTACTCTATTGCTTCTGCTAATTTAAGCTTGGGGGGAGATACCTATGCAAGTGTCGCTGATTGTGATGCAGCTAATCAGGCGACCAAACAAGCTATTGATAATCTTCGTTCAATAGGAATTGCAACCGTTATCGCAGCAGGTAATAATGGCTCTGCAAGCCGTATTTCTTCTCCAGGCTGTATTTCCAGTGCCATTAGTGTAGGAGCGACTAATAACGTTGATCAGATAGCCAGTTTTAGTAATAGTGCTAACTGGTTAACACTGCTGGCACCAGGTAGAAGCATTACATCTTCGATACCCGGTGGAAGCTTTACCTCTCTCAGCGGAACGTCAATGGCAGCTCCTCATGTAGCAGGTGCATTCGCATTACTTAAATCCCAAGAACCTTCAGCATCAGTTGATCAATTACTTGCCGCATTAGTCAATACAGGCGTTCCTGTTCAAGATTCTAGAAATGGCTTTATTGCGCCAAGAATTGACCTGGAAAGTGCATCAAATGCACTTATAGCTGGCTTACTACCTGCTAATATTATTCTGGATAATGACTTTGATGGGGTTCAAACCCAAGGTCAGTTTGATCGTGTGGTCAATACCCAAAGTTATAATGGCAGTGAACTGCAAGGAGTTGATGCGGGTTCTAATATTTATCGGTTCACACCCATTTTCTCTCAATCGGGTGTATATCGGGTATATGGCTGGTGGCGGTCATCGGGTAATAATACTAACGAGGCCGTTTTTACCATCAAAGATGATAGTGGCGAAGTCGATGTTATTGTTAATCAACAAACAGATGGAAGCCAATGGTACGCATTAGGTGATTTTTACTTTAGTACAGAAAATACAGCTTATATAGAAATCTCAGATCCTAATGGTGCTGTAATAATTGCTGATGCAGTTCGGCTAGAATATTTACAAGTTATACCGTTAACAATAGAAAGCAACGATTTACCCTCCGCTTTTCTCGGCGTTGATTATAACTTCAGCCTTATTGCAAGCGGGGGGACTACACCTTATACCTGGAATATTATCGCAGGTAATTTACCGACTGGTCTCAGCTTACAAAGTAATGGCACTATTTCAGGGGTACCTAGCCAGCCAGAAAGCAGTAATTTCACAGTTGAAGTCACAGATAATGATGGCAATATAACTACACAAGCGTTGAATCTGACGATAGCCGCACTACATATAGAAACGAATGCATTATCGGATGGCACTGCCAGTATCCCTTATAATGCCAATCTTGTTGCTAGCGGCGGTAGTTTGCCTTATACATGGTATGTTATAAATGGTAATTTACCCACAGGGTTATCCTTACAGACCGACGGCACTATTTCAGGTGTTCCAAGTCAAGCTGAAAGCAGTAATTTCACAATTGAAGTGACAGATAATGCTGGAAATATGGCAAGCCAGGTCATGAACCTGAATATCGCTTCGGGAACGGGAGATGCTTTTGACTTTGAAGATGATTTCGAAAGTGGTATATTGTCTCCCTGGAATCAACTACTATCTGGATCTGTTGAACTTGTTGATGATCCGAATGATGGCTTTGTATTACGTAAAGTAGGCCAGAATGATCCGAGTGGAGGCTGGGCTCCCTTAAACACAGTATTAGACGAATTTGAGCTGGTACTGTATACACGCAAAGTAAATAATTCAGGAGGGAATGTGATCCGTTACAGCTTAACGGATGGTAACGGCGATGGTTATGGTATTAAGCTAAGCTATCCTAAAGGTACATTAGGCATAGAAAAAAGAACAGACTGGAATGGTTCATCAGCCAGTGGTAGTATAAATTTACCAGAGCAGATGACATTAAATCAATGGTATACCTTGCGTCTTACACGTCAGGGAAATGCGCTGAATGCCTCTATCTATCTTGGCCGAGTGGATCCCGCTCAAGCAATATCAATGATTGAAGTAAGCACCACTGATAATACTTATACCCAATTCAGCCAGATAAATATTCAAGGTGGCTATGAATTTGATACTGATAATGTTCGCATTTCATCAGATACAGCGCAACAACCTGCACTGAGTATCACAACGAGTACTCTGGCTGACGGAAGTATCGGCACCGCGTACAATATCAGCCTTATTGCTGATGGTGGTAGCTTACCTTATAGCTGGAATGTCATCAGCGGTAATTTACCAGCTGGGTTAACATTGAGTAGTGACGGCACGATTTCTGGAGTACCGAGTCAATCTGAAACAAGTAATTTCAGTGTAGAAGTGACTGATAATGAAGGTGGTACTGCAGCACAGGCATTAAGCCTAAACGTTAGTGCCTTAACTATAGAGGCTAACACTTTAGCAAATGGGGTTGTAGGTGCGGCTTATAATACCATTTTAGTCGCTAGCAATGGTACTTTGCCTTATACCTGGAATTTAATTGCAGGTGACTTACCTGCTGGTTTATCATTGCAAAATGATGGCACTATTTCCGGGATTCCTAGTCAGGCTGAAACCAATGTTTTTACCGTGGAAGTCACTGATAATACAGGCATCACTGCAGAGCATGTATTTAGCCTGACAATTATTATGTCAGGAGGCGGAGGAGCTGTTTTCGAAGATGATTTCGAAAGTGGTATATTGTCTCCCTGGAATCAACTACTATCTGGATCTGTTGAACTTGTTGATGATCCGAATGATGGCTTTGTATTACGTAAAGTAGGCCAGAATGATCCGAGTGGAGGCTGGGCTCCCTTAAACACAGTATTAGACGAATTTGAGCTGGTACTGTATACACGCAAAGTAAATAATTCAGGAGGGAATGTGATCCGTTACAGCTTAACGGATGGTAACGGCGATGGTTATGGTATTAAGCTAAGCTATCCTAAAGGTACATTAGGCATAGAAAAAAGAACAGACTGGAATGGTTCATCAGCCAGTGGTAGTATAAATTTACCAGAGCAGATGACATTAAATCAATGGTATACCTTGCGTCTTACACGTCAGGGAAATGCGCTGAATGCCTCTATCTATCTTGGCCGAGTGGATCCCGCTCAAGCAATATCAATGATTGAAGTAAGCACCACTGATAATACTTATACCCAATTCAGCCAGATAAATATTCAAGGTGGCTATGAATTTGATACTGATAATGTTCGCATTTCATCAGATACAGCGCAACAACCTGCACTGAGTATCACAACGAGTACTCTGGCTGACGGAAGTATCGGCACCGCGTACAATATCAGCCTTATTGCTGATGGTGGTAGCTTACCTTATAGCTGGAATGTCATCAGCGGTAATTTACCAGCTGGGTTAACATTGAGTAGTGACGGCACGATTTCTGGAGTACCGAGTCAATCTGAAACAAGTAATTTCAGTGTAGAAGTGACTGATAATGAAGGTGGTACTGCAGCACAGGCATTAAGCCTAAACGTTAGTGCCTTAACTATAGAGGCTAACACTTTAGCAAATGGGGTTGTAGGTGCGGCTTATAATACCATTTTAGTCGCTAGCAATGGTACTTTGCCTTATACCTGGAATTTAATTGCAGGTGACTTACCTGCTGGTTTATCATTGCAAAATGATGGCACTATTTCCGGGATTCCTAGTCAGGCTGAAACCAATGTTTTTACCGTGGAAGTCACTGATAATACAGGCATCACTGCAGAGCATGTATTTAGCCTGACAATTATTATGTCAGGAGGCGGAGGAGCTGTTTTCGAAGATGATTTCGAAAGTGGTATATTGTCTCCCTGGAATCAACTACTATCTGGATCTGTTGAACTTGTTGATGATCCGAATGATGGCTTTGTATTACGCAAAATAGGTAAAAATGACCCAAATGGGGGCTGGGCACCTTTAGGTGCTGTGCTTAATGATTTAGAGCTGGTTCTTTATACACGCAAAGTGAATAGTGCAGGGGGGAATGTGATCCGTTACAGCTTAACGGATAGTAACGGCGATGGTTATGGCATTATATTGAGCTATCCCAAGGGGACATTAATCATAGAAAAAAGGAATGACTGGTTAGGTTCGGTAATCAGTAGCAGAATTGACCTATCAGAGGGAATGGCACTCAACCAATGGTATACTTTGCGCCTTTCACGCCAGGGCGATACCTTAAACGCTACTGTTTATCTAGGAAAAGTTGATCCTGCACAAGCCACACCAGAAATTGAAATAAGTACAAGTGACAGTACTTATAATGCCTTTAGTCAAATCAATATTCAGGGTGGTTATGAATTTGATACTGATAATATTTCTGTTTCAGGTCAATAACACTTAAATAACAAAATGGGACATAACTGATCTGGCTCCTTCTAACTCCGACTCTCCCTCTGAGAAAGGCTGGAATGAAGGTGATACTTCGTGCGGCGACGACTGCGAATTTCGGTGGTGACTTCTATTAGCTGTTAATAGAGGTTACTATAGATGTTCGCATATGAAAAGGTATGTTTTTTAGGGATTAAAATTATTTATATCAATTAGTTAATCCTATGATCTGGTATCAATTCATTTGCGAACCACTATACTAGGAAATGTCCGTTAACGTAATGACTATTATCAGGTTAAACAATTAGTTGTGTGCTATCCGTATTATGCACAGTCAATGGTAGTTACTACCGGGTTTTTATTCGTCTTCAAGGTACTTAGGAATGGGAATCAAATAACGTGTGCATTCTGACTTGTCTTTTTGTTC
>CAZLLL010000064.1:0-10170 GCA_964560255.1 uncultured Methylomonas sp. | reverse complement strand
GGGGCAGCATAATGGGTCAAAAGGTACATCCAACAGGAATACGTCTTGGTATAGTCAAAGACTTTACGTCAAGATGGTACGCAAACAGCAAAGATTATCCGGTCTTCTTGCTTCAGGATTTAACAGTTCGTGACTATATTCAGAAGAAATTAGCGCATGCATCGGTTAGTCGGGTGCAAATCAATCGCCCCGCAAATAATGCGCATATAACAATACATACGGCTAGGCCAGGTATTGTTATTGGTAAAAAAGGCGAAGATATTGATTTATTACGTAAAGAGGTGTCTAGGATGATGGGCATTCCAGTACAAATCAACGTTGAAGAAATAAGAAAACCTGAATTAGATGCTAAATTGGTTGCCGAAAGCATTGCTCAGCAATTAGAAAAAAGAATCATGTATCGTCGTGCGATGAAGCGTGCGGTGACTAATTCTATGCGTTTAGGTGCTGAAGGAATTAAAATAAATCTAGGTGGTCGTTTAAACGGTGCTGAAATTGCACGTAGCGAATGGTATAGGGAGGGACGTGTCCCTCTGCATACTTTAAGAGCAGATATAGACTATGGTGTTGCTGAGGCCAATACTACTTATGGTATTATTGGAATTAAAGTATGGATTTTTAAAGGTGAGGTTTTTAATATAGACCCAGCTTTACAAAATTCTGAAAAAACTAAATCTAAAAAATAGGTGAAGGAAAAAAAATATGCTTCAGCCTAAAAGAACAAAATTTCGTAAACAGCACAAGTTAAGAAATACGGGTTTAGCTGTACGTGGTTCATCAGTCAGTTTTGGTGAGTACGGTTTAAAGTCAGTTGCCAGAGGGAGAATAACTGCCCGCCAAATCGAAGCGGCTCGTCGCACGATTACTAGACATTGTAAGCGTGACGGTAAATTATGGATTAGAATCTTTCCTGACAAACCTATTACTAAAAAGCCTCTTGAGGTTAGAATGGGTAAAGGAAAAGGAAGTGTTGAATATTGGGTCGCACAAATTAAGCCAGGTACTATGTTGTACGAATTACAAGGTGTACCAGAAGAGCTGGCAAGAGAAGCTTTTGCTCTAGCTGCGGCAAAACTTCCTGTTAAAACTAAGTTTATCATTAGGACGGTGCTATGATGAAAGTAAGTGAATTACGTCAGAAAAGTGCAGAAGAACTTAATACAACTCTGGTTGAATTAGGGCGTGAGCAGTTTAATTTGCGTATGCAGAAAAGTACTGGGCAATTAGAAAAATCTGACCAGGTAAAAAAAGTTAGGAGAAATATTGCTCGTGTTAAAACAGTCGTAAATGAGATGGCGAGACAATCAAAATGAGTGATAATACAGAAAAAGTACGTACCATCACTGGGCGTGTAGTAAGTAATAAAATGGACAAAACGGTCACTGTACTAGTTGAGCGTCTTGTTAAGCATCCGATATATGGTAAGTATATCAGACGCTCAACAAAATTATTTGCTCATGACGAAAACAATGCATGTAATGAAGGTGATGTTGTCACTATTACCTCTTGTCGTCCGTATTCAAAAAATAAAAGTTTTAAATTAGTAGACGTTGTTACAAGTACTCACTAAACAAATCAATTAGAAAAAGAAGCAGGTATTAAATAATGATTCAGATGCAAACTAACCTTGATGTCGCTGATAACAGCGGCGCAAAAAAGGTCATGTGTATCAAAGTTCTCGGCGGGTCGCATAGAAGGTATGCTGCGATTGGGGATATTATTAAAGTCAGCATTAAAGACGCAATCCCCCGTGGTAGAGTAAAAAAAGGCGAAGTATATAATGCACTCGTTGTGCGCACAAAAAAAGGTGTACGTAGAGCGGATGGTTCGCTAATAAGGTTTGATGACAATGCTGCCGTAATATTAAACGCTCAACAGCAACCACTGGGTACGCGTATATTTGGGCCAGTTACACGTGAATTGAGAAACGAGAAATTTATGAAAATTATTTCTCTGGCACCAGAAGTATTGTAAGGGTCTTAGATATGCAAAAACTTAAACAAGGTGACGAAGTCATCATTCTTATCGGAAAGGATAAGGGGAAAAGAGGGCGAATCAGTCAATTCTTAAATGAAAAGGTTTTAGTTGAAGGTGTTAACCGTGTAAAAAAACATCAAAAACCGAATCCTAATGCGGGTGTTCAGGGAGGAATAATTGAGAAAGAAATGCCGATTCATAAGTCTAATGTAGCTTTATATAATGCAGCTATTAAAAAAGCCGATAAGGTAGGATTTAAATCATTAGATAATGGCAAGAAAGTCCGTTATTTTAAATCTAATAGTGAAATTATTGATGTGTAGGTATAATCATGGCTAGATTACAAGAAGATTATAAAAAAAGAGTATTGCCTGCACTGATGGAGCAATTTGGTTACACGTCAGTAATGCAAGCACCAAAAATAACTAAAATTACTCTCAATATGGGGGTGGGTGAAGCAGTTGCAGATAAGAAGGTTATTCAGGCTGCTGTTAGTGATATGGAAAAAATCAGTGGGCAAAAGGCTATTGTTACTTTGTCACGTAAATCCATTGCCGGATTTAAGATACGTGATGATATGCCTATTGGCTGTAAAGTTACACTTAGGGACGTTCGAATGTATGAATTTCTAGATCGTCTGATTAGCATAGCTATTCCACGAATTCGAGATTTTAGAGGAATGAGCCCCAAGAGCTTTGATGGTCGAGGTAACTATAGTATGGGGGTGACTGAGCAAATCATTTTTCCTGAAATAGATTATGATAAAATTGATACCTTGAGAGGTATGGATATTTGTATCACGACAACAGCTAAAAACAATGAAGAAGGCTTGGCATTGTTAAAGCAGTTTAACTTTCCATTTAAGAGCTAACCTTATGGCTAAAAAATCAATGATAGCTCGTGAGCATAAGCGAGTTAAACTAGTAAAAAAATATGAAGCGAAACGCGCTTCGTTAAAAGAAATTATTAGAGATCCAAATACTTCTTTTGAAGAAAAAGATAAAGCCGGTTTAGCATTACAAAAATTGCCGCGAGATTCATGTGCTGCAAGATTGCGTAATAGATGTAATCTGACAGGTCGACCTCATGGTTTCTATCGCAAATTTGGTCTAAGTAGAAATAAGCTTAGAGAAGCCACTATGCGCGGAGACGTACCAGGCTTAACCAAAGCCAGTTGGTAATCGACTAGCTAGATATTTGGAGAATAAAATATGAGCATGACAGATCCAATTGCAGACATGCTTACGCGCATCAGAAATGGGCAGTCTGCAGGAAAAATTAACGTCAATATGCCTTCATCTAAACTCAAAGTTGCTATAGCAAAAGTTTTGAAGGATGAGGGTTATATTACAGGATTTTCAACTGAAATAAATGGGGCGCACGTATCCATGTCAGTAGAATTAAAATATTATAATGGTAAGCCAGTTATTGATAAAGTAAAACGTATCAGCAGACCTGGTTTACGTGTTTATAGATCAAAAGATGAATTACCAAAAGTTCTTGGTGGTTTGGGTGTCGCCATTGTATCAACTTCGAAAGGTGTTATGACTGATCGCGCAGCACGTGCAATCGGACATGGTGGTGAAGTTATATGCACAGTTTGTTAAGGAGGGGGTAGGATGTCTAGAGTAGCAAAAAACCCTATTACATTACCAGCAGGTGTTGAGGTAAAGGTTGATGGCTTAACTGTTTCTGTCAAAGGTTCAAAGGGGCTTTTGAGTATGAGAATGCACGGTCTTGTTCAGCTAGAGTTATCAGGCTCCGCTATCAGTATAAAGTGGGATAAGAGCAATAAACAGGCAATTGCTCAGGCTGGAACTGTACGCGCTAATATTGCGAACATGGTGACAGGCGTTACCACTGGCTTTGAGAAAAAGCTAAATCTGGTTGGTGTGGGTTATAGAGCGCAAGTCAAAGGAAAAGTCCTTAGTTTAAGTCTTGGCTTTTCTCATCCAGTTGAGTACGCGATGCCGGAAGGAATTGTTATCGAAGTACCAAGTCAAACTGAAATCGTTGTAAAAGGAATGGATAAACAGCAAGTTGGTGCAGTATCTGCTGATATAAGAGCGTATAGACCTCCCGAACCTTATAAAGGTAAAGGTGTTAAATATGCTGATGAGCATATTGTTAGAAAAGACGCTAAGAAGAAATAGGCTAACGAAATGAATAAAAAAGCATCTCGAATGAAAAGAGCGCTAAAGCTTAGATCCAATATCAAAAGATTAGGAGCTAATCGTTTATCCGTTCATAAAACATCGAAACACATATATGCTCAGATAATCACTGAGAATGGGACTATCACAGTCGCAAGTGCCTCTACCACTCAGACTGATATTAAATCAGCTGTCAAGAGTACAGGTAATATAGAGTCAGCGGTTTTAGTCGGTAAAGCAGTTGCTGATAAAGCAATCACTGCTGGAATAACCGAAGTTACCTTTGATCGTTCTGGTTTTAAATATCATGGTCGTGTAAAGGCATTAGCTGATGCTGCTCGCGAAGCTGGCTTGAAGTTTTAGGGGATAATAATGGCAAATGCACCTCAACAAGCGAATTCAGATGGACTACAGGAAAAACTGGTGTCTGTCCGACGAGTCGCAAAAGTTGTAAAAGGCGGTAGGGTTTTTGGTTTTACTGCTCTAACTGTCGTGGGTGATGGTGATGGTAATGTAGGTTATGGTGTAAGTAAGGCGAAAGAAGTGCCTATAGCAATACAGAAATCACTTGAGCAAGCGAGAAAAAATATGCATAAAGTGGCTCTTAAAGGAGATACTTTACAATATTCAATAATGTCTGATGTGGGTGCTGCAAGAGTTTTTATGCAGCCTGCTACAGAAGGTACCGGAATTATTGCGGGTGGTCCTATGCGTGCAGTCTTTGAGGCTGTTGGTGTGCATAATGTATTGGCTAAGTGTATCGGTACAAATAATCCAATTAATGTTGTCAGGGCAACAATTGATGGACTTGCTAAAATGAACAACGCCGAACAAATTGCTGCTAAGCGTGGATTGTCAGTTGAAGAAATTACAGGGTAATTGAAATGGCAGATAAAAAAATACGCGTAACAATGACAAAGAGCAGTATTGGTCGCCTAAAGAAACATAAAGCCTGCTTACGGGGTTTAGGGTTGCGACGCATCAACCATACGGTTGAGGTTATTGATACTGCTGAAAATAGAGGGATGATCAATAAAATCTCTTACATGATTTCAGTAGAGGAAGTCTGATGTATTTAAATACAATAAAACCTGCTGCAGGTTCTAGAAAAAATCGTAAAAGGGTGGGGCGCGGCATAGGTTCTACACATGGAAAAACATGTGGTCGCGGACATAAAGGGCAAAAGTCACGCAGTGGTGGATTTCATAAGGTTGGGTTTGAAGGAGGGCAAATGCCTTTGCAAAAACGTCTACCAAAAGTTGGTTTTACTGCTAGAAAATCTAAATATACTTCTGAAGTAAGATTAAGTGAGATTCAAAAATTCGGCCTTGAAGTAGTGACGTTGGGAGATTTAATTAAAGCGAATGTAGTGCCTGCTTTTACAAAAGTTGCCAAGTTAATTAAATCTGGTGAAATATCAACTGCAGTGACCTTGCAAGGTATCAAAGCAACTGGCGGGGCAAGAGCTAGTGTAGAAGCTGCCGGTGGAAAAGTAGAGGAATAATAGTGAGTAGATCAAGCGCGGAAATGAAAAAGCAATTGGAAAAAACTTCTGAATTGCGTTCAAGACTATTATTTGTTCTAGGAGCTTTTTTTGTTTACCGGGTTGGCGCTCATATACCTGTGCCAGGTATTGACCCACAGGCCTTGGCTTTGATGTTTAAACAACAGGAAGGCTCAATTTTTGATATGTTCAACATGTTTTCTGGTGGCGCATTAAAAAGGTTGAGTCTTTTTGCGCTGGGTATTATGCCTTATATTTCAGCTTCAATTATTATGCAGTTGATGACAATTGTTATTCCTACTTTGGAGCAACTTAAGAAAGAGGGTGACTCCGGTAGGCGTAAGATTTCCCAGTATACAAGGTATGGCACTGTTGTTCTGGCGAGCTTTCAGGCCATTGGAGTTTCAGTTGCTCTGCAAAATCAGACTGCAGGTGGATTATCAGTTGTTATTAACCCTGGTATTCAATTTATAATGATTACCGCTATTACATTGGTTGCAGGGACAGTCTTCCTGATGTGGCTGGGTGAGCAAATTACTGAGAGAGGCTTGGGAAATGGTATTTCATTGATCATTTTCGCAGGTATCGTTTCAGGCTTGCCTTCTGCAATTGGTGGAACGCTAGAATTAGCAAGAACAGGCGAGTTAAATGGTGCTTTTATTGTCTTGCTGTTTCTATTAAGCATTGCAGTAACGGCTTTGGTTGTCTTTGTTGAGCGTGGGCAAAGAAGGATTGTTATTAATTATCCTAAGCGGCAACAAGGAAAACGAATGTATGCTGGGCAAAGTAGTTTTTTGCCTTTAAAGCTTAATATGGCGGGTGTGATTCCACCTATTTTTGCTTCTAGTATTATTTTATTCCCAGCAACAATTGCTGGCTGGTTTAGTAGTTCAGAGGGAATGGGCTGGTTACAGGATATTGCCACGTCGATTTCGCCAGGGCAGCCGCTATATGTCATGCTATATACAATAGCGATTGTTTTTTTCTGTTTCTTTTATACTGCATTAGTTTTTAATTCTAAAGAAACAGCGGATAATTTAAAAAAATCTGGTGCTTTTTTACCAGGAATTAGGCCGGGAGAACAAACAGCTACGTATATTGATAAGGTCATGACACGGTTGACGTTAATTGGTGCTTTTTATATTACATCTGTTTGTTTATTACCTGAGTTTCTGATTGTTTATTGGAACGTGCCATTTTATTTTGGTGGGACATCGTTACTGATTATCGTGGTGGTTGTTATGGATTTTGTTTCGCAAATGCAAACACATCTGATGTCTCAGCAATATGATGGGCTAATGAACAAAGCAAATTTAAAAAGAAGATAAATTACCAATAAGGGGTGAGCTGTGAAAGTACGAGCTTCTGTAAAAAAAATATGCCGTAACTGTAAAGTAGTAAAAAGAGCTGGAGTAGTTAGGGTTATTTGTAAAGATGGACGGCATAAACAACGTCAAGGTTAGAAAAAAAATTATTGATTTATAAAACGTTAGTGCTATAATTGAGCACTTAACTTTAGAATACCGTGAGGAGTATCTAGATGGCACGAATTGCCGGAATTAATGTACCAGACCATAAACATGCAGAGATCGCTTTAACTGCAGTTTATGGTATAGGTAAGCCAACTGCAATTAATATCTGTAAAGAAGTTGGTATAGAACGGACAATTAAAATTAAAGAACTAAGCGAAGAGCAGTTAGAAGCTATTCGTGGAGTAGTTGCAAAAATTGTTGTTGAAGGGGATTTGCGACGCGAAGTGTCTATGAATATTAAGCGTTTGATGGATCTTGGATGCTATCGTGGTATTCGTCATAGACGTGGACTGCCATTGCGTGGCCAAAGAACGAGAACAAATGCTCGTACCAGAAAAGGACCACGTAAACCTATTAGAAAATAAGGTATAAATAAATATGGCTAGTTCAAATCGCACAAAGAAAAAAATTAAAAAGGAAATTGCTGACGGCATCGCGCATATTCATGCAACTTTCAATAATACTATTGTTACAATTACAGATCGAAAAGGCAATGCTTTAGCATGGGCAACTTCAGGTGGCTCAGGTTTTAGAGGTTCTAGAAAAAGTACACCTTTTGCTGCACAGGTTGCAGCAGAACATGCAGGAAAAGTCGCTCAAGAGTACGGAATGAAAAATCTGGATGTTATGATTAAAGGGCCAGGTCCTGGTCGTGAATCAGCCGTTAGATCATTCAATAACCTGGGGTTTAAAATAGGTAACATCGTTGATGTTACGCCTATTCCTCACAATGGTTGTCGTCCACCGAAAAAGCGTAGGGTATAGTTAGGAGTTTATTATGGCTAGATATGTAGGACCAACTTGTAAATTAAGTCGCCGGGAAGGCACGGATCTGTTTTTAAAAAGCAGAGGGAAGTCGCTAGAAGGAAAATGTAAACTGGATCAACGTCCTGGACAGCACGGTACAAAACGTGCTCGTGATTCTAACTATGCAACACAGCTCAGAGCGAAGCAACGCATTAGACGCATATATGGTGTTCTTGAAAAGCAATTCAGAAACTATTATAAATCAGCTGATTTACAAAAAGGTGCAACAGGTTTGAATCTGTTAAACTTGCTTGAATCAAGACTTGATAATGTCGTTTATAGAATGGGATTTGCATCTACTAGGGCTGAAGCAAGGCAGTTAGTGAGTCACAAATCCATTTTGGTAAATGATAGTATATTAAATATAGCTTCTGCGCAGGTTTCTGTAGGCGATAAAATTTCAATTAGAGAGAAATCTAAAAAGCAAGTGCGTATTATTGATGCTTTGACTGTTGCTGATCAGTATGGGTTTCCGGCATGGCTAGAAGTAAATCCTAAGGATTTTTCTGGTTCTTTTAATTCGCTACCTGAACGTGCTGATCTTGGTTCTGATATTAATGAACAACTAGTTGTTGAATTATATTCTAAATAATATTGGGGTTTTAAATGCATAGTGCTGTTACTGGTTTATTAAAACCTCAATTGGTTGAGGTTGTTAGTAAGTCAACTAATCATTCAAGGATCGTTATAGAGCCATTAGAAAGAGGTTTCGGTCACTCACTGGGAAATGCGTTAAGAAGAGTGCTTCTTTCGTCAATTCCAGGTTGTGCTGTTGTTAGCGTCGAAATTGCAAAAGCAGAGCATGAATATTCTGTTATTGATGGCGTACAGGAAGACGTTATTGATATATTGCTGAATTTAAAGCAATTAGCTGTCGTATTGCATTCTGGAAATGAAGTTACATTAATACTTAAAAAATCTGGCGCAGGTCAAGTGACTGCTGCAGATATTGAGCTGCCACATGATGTTGAAATCATCAATACCGATTTAGTTATTGCTAATTTAACAGATGAGGGTGAGCTGGATATGAAGATCAATATTCAGCGCGGTCGTGGCTATGAACCTTCAAATTTACGTACTGAAGGTTTAGGTGTTGGAGTTGTGGGTGCATTACAAGTTGATGCTTCATATACACCAGTATTAAAGGTAGCCTATAGTGTTGAATCAACACGTGTAGAACAACGTACTAATCTGGATAAACTTGTTGTTGAGCTAGAGACTAATGGTACTGTGGATCCTGAAGAAACGATAAAGCTTGCTGCTACAATTTTACATGATCAGTTGTCTGTTTTTGTAGATTTTGAAAAAGTTAATGAACAAATAGCTGAAGAAGTTGTGGAGCCTATTGAGCAGATTGATCCTACACTTCTACGTCCCGTAGATGATTTAGAGCTTACCGTCAGGTCAGCAAATTGTCTAAAAGCCGAAAATATTTATTATATCGGTGATCTTATTCTACGTACAGAATTTGAATTATTGAAAACACCTAATTTAGGTAGAAAGTCGTTAACTGAAATTAAAGACGTGTTAGCACTTAAAGGACTATCATTAGGAATGCGTCTGGAGAATTGGCCCCCAGAAAATCTGGCTGAGCAATCTCAAGCGATTTTATAACAAATTATAAGGTTTATTAGTATGAGACACCGTAAGTCTGGTAGACAACTCAATAGAAATAGTAGTCATAGAAAAGCAATGTTTAGCAATATGGCGACTTCATTATTTGATAAAGAATTAATTAGAACAACTTTGCCTAAGGCAAAAGAATTGCGTTCAATTGCTGAGCCTTTAATCACTTTATCTAAAAAAGATTCAGTTGCAAATCGTCGTATGGCATTTGCAAAATTAAGAGATCGTGCAGTGGTCACAAAGTTATTTAATGAGTTAGGTCCGCGGTATCAAGAGCGTCCAGGTGGTTACTTGCGTATTATGAAGTGCGGTTTTCGAGCTGGTGATAAAGCACCGATGGCGTACGTTGAATTAGTTGACCGTCCTGAGCTTGAAGAAGTAGAAGATTAAATTTTTCTTTAAGATCAATTAAAAAAACCAGCTACGGCTGGTTTTTTTATGCCCTAAATATTTTTATTAAAAAATATAAAAAAGTACATCCTTTATCCTTTTGTTTGCACTTTGATCACAAATCACCTTAGAATTTAAGAGTAGTTGTTATGCTACTTGCAAGAGCAGAGGCATATGAAAC
>CAZLLL010000063.1:0-10197 GCA_964560255.1 uncultured Methylomonas sp. | reverse complement strand
CTCTTACAAATTAACTTGATGTAAATGTGTCGATTCAACACGACCTTAATAACCTAGTAAACCACTAGGTTATTCTTTTTTTTCAAAGTGTTATAGTTATATATAAAACTATAAACAGAGAGATTTTTAACAAAATTAGGCGTAAAATTAGCATATTATTATTGAACCATTGAAGTGGAGTATTTATGGCTGACTTAAAGAAGTGGGATGTCGAAGATCCTGAATTTTGGGAGTCTGAAGGCAAGAAAATTGCGAATCGAAATTTATGGATTTCGATCCCAAGTTTATTATGTGGTTTTACCATCTGGTTGTACTGGGGCATTATCACGGTACAAATGCTTAATCTGGGTTTTCCGTTTGAAAAATCTGAGCTATTTACCTTAATGGCGATTGCCGGTTTAACGGGGGCAACGCTAAGAATTCCCAGTAGCTTTTTTATCCGCCTTTGCGGTGGACGTAATACAATTTTCTTTACCACCGCATTGCTGATGATTCCGGCATTAATTACGGGGCTTGCTCTGCGCGATCAAAATACACCGTTCTGGGTATTTCAGGTGCTAGCCTTATTATCGGGGTTTGGTGGAGGGAATTTTGCTTCTTCCATGTCCAATATCAGCTTTTCTTTCCCAAAAAAGTACAGGGTCTGGCGTTAGGGCTTAATGCCGGCCTGGGTAACTTTGGTGTGACCACCATGCAAATTCTGATTCCACTTTCCATGACCTTTGGCATGTTCGGCTCATGGGCTGGGGGGGGGGGGCTATGGTTTTAAAGTCAACTTCGGGTACGTTGATCGGCAAGATTCCAGCAGGCACTGAAACTTATATACAAAATGCAGGGTTTATCTGGTTGTTATTACTTATTCCGCTTGCCTTTTTAGGCTGGTTTGGTATGAATAATATCCGCACTGAAGAAGTTTCACCGGTTGAGCGTAGCCCGGTTCTTAGCTTTAGCATGATCACGGGCATGCTAAGTAGGCAGTCAAAAGTTTCTTAACAAAAGGAATAAATGTGATTTTGCACTTAATAATACTTTTTTAAACCAAAAAATGTCCATTTTTGCTTTTTTTGAGAATAACTGATAATCTTCATTTCATGAAATGTTAGATAACTTTTGGTCAAGTACTTAGCCATCAGCTTTATCAGTGCTATATTTGGTTTATGGTTGATCTTACCAGCCTCTGTTTATGGTTCTGGTTTTCAAGTCCCCAAAGAGATCGCCTGCCTTATTTATTGTTATTGCCTTAACGGTTTCTTTATTGAAAA
This sequence comes from uncultured Methylomonas sp., assembly GCA_964560255.1. Taxonomy (GTDB): domain Bacteria; phylum Pseudomonadota; class Gammaproteobacteria; order Methylococcales; family Methylomonadaceae; genus Methyloprofundus. The sequence goes on along the minus strand of CAZLLL010000063.1, from coordinate 8,935 downwards.
TTATTCCAGGGCAAATAGGCGAAAGCCTCGGTAGGCAATATCAGATCTTTGATAATAAACATACCTGGGTAATGAGTATTATTTATACCATGACTTTCGGCTCTTTTATCGGTTTTGCTGCCTGTTTTCCGCTGGCAATTAAGGTTATTTTTGGCTACCAGCATATGATGGTTGATGGCGTGATGAACCACGACATCCCCAACCCAAATGGCCCTAGTGCATTAATATATGCCTGGACAGGCGCATTTATCGGAGCACTTATTCGCCCTGTTGGTGGCATGATTGCTGATAAATTTGGTGGGGCCTGGGTGACGCATATTTGTTCGTTTATTATGGTGATAAGTGCAGGCGGCGTTGCCTACTATATGAAAGCTGCCTACAACTCGGCAACACCTGAAGAGTACTTCGTGCCTTTCTTGATTATATTTCTAATTTTATTTGCAGCAACGGGGATCGGTAATGGCTCAACATTTAGAACCATTGCGATGGTTTTTCCCAAAGAACAGGTAGGCCCGGTTTTAGGCTGGACTTCGGCTGTTGCAGCTTATGGTGCTTTCTACATCCCTAAGGTCTTTGGAGAGCAAATTAAGGCAACAACACCTGAAGTCGCCTTAATGGGATTTGCTGCATTTTATGTCGTCTGTATTATGATAAACTGGTGGTTTTACTTACGTAAGGATGGCGAATTTTATAATCCCTAAGGTAGAATTTATTGGCACATAACATGCTTGATTACATAAATGCCAAATTATACTGCATTTATGCCTAAATATTGTCCACGTTGGTGCTTTAGTCGCTGAATAAGCACCAAACTATTGCGAACAGATTGTTGTTCTAAAATCCAGGAGAAAAATCGATGAGTCATTTTTTAGACCGTCTAAACTTTTTCAAAAAAGTACAAAGTAAGTTTTCAGAGGGTCATGGTATTGTTACCAATGAAGACCGCCAATGGGAAGATGGCTACCGTGACCGCTGGCGCTACGATAAAGTCGTGCGCTCGACGCATGGGGTAAACTGCACAGGTAGTTGCTCATGGAATATCCATGTCAAGAATGGTCTGGTTGCATTCGAGATGCAAGCGACTGATTATCCACGCACCCGCCCTGACATGCCAAACCATGAACCGCGTGGCTGTCCCCGTGGAGCAAGTTTTTCCTGGTACTTATACAGCCCATTACGGGTAAAGCACCCCTTAATACGTGAACGGCTCGTTTCTTTATACCGAGACGAGCGTGCTTCAGGCAAAGACCCTGTTGAAGCATGGGGAGCGATTCAGAAAGATCCTGAGAAACGTAAAAAATATACCGCAGTTCGTGGTTTAGGCGGCTTTGTCCGTATTGACTGGGAAGAAGTGGCAGAAATTATTGCCGCCTCTAATATTTATACCATCAAAGCGCATGGCCCTGATAGAATTGCAGGATTCTCACCGATTCCTGCCATGTCGATGATTAGTTATGCAGCAGGGACGCGTTACTTATCACTTATTGGAGGTGCTTGCCTATCCTTCTATGACTGGTATTGTGATTTACCCCCAGCCTCCCCACAGACTTGGGGTGAGCAAACCGATGTACCTGAATCAGCCGACTGGTATAACTCGACTTATATAGTCGTTGCAGGGTCGAATTTGCCGATGACACGTACACCTGATGCACACTTTTACGCAGAAGTACGCTATAAAGGGGCTAAAATCGTTGCCATTTCGCCTGATTACGCGGAGTATGTTAAATTTGCCGATTTGTGGATGCCTGCTAAACAGGGAACCGATGCGGCTATTTTTCTAGCGATGGGGCATGTCGCCTTAAAAGAATTCTTTATTGATACGCAGGATGCTTATTTTGAAGAGTATGCGCGTACTTATACGGATCTACCGTTGCTAGTTATGCTGGATGAATATGAAGGCTCCTATGTCAATGGTCGCTTTGTAAGAGCCGCTGATTTCGATGGATCATTAGGCGAACAAAATAACCCAGACTGGAAAACAGTGGTTATTGATGAAAAAACAGGCGATATTTTCGCACCTAATGGATCAATTGGTTTCCGCTGGGGAGAAGAGGGAAAATGGAACCTGGTACCTAAAAAAGGGCGTAGCAATACCAAACCTAGCCTCAGTTTAATCTTTGATAAAGATGATGTGGTTGAAGTCTTAATGCCTGATTTTCAGTCAGGTATTGATATACCGATGCGGCGCAATGTGCCCGCTAAAAAAGTCATGCTAAACGGAAAAGAGTGTTTAGTGACGACTGTTTTTGATTTGCAATTGGCACAATATGGTTTAGATCGCGGTTTAGGGGGTGATATTGCCTCTGGCTACGATGATGCCAGCATTCCAAATACACCTGCCTGGGCAGAAAAAATCACGGGTGTAAAACAAGCCGATATTATTCGTAGTGGTCGTGAGTTCGCCGATAATGCCTCTAAAACCATGGGTAAGTCGATGGTTATACTGGGTGCTGGTTTAAATCACTGGTATCACAATGATATGCATTACCGTGCGATTATGAATTTATTACATATGTGTGGCTGTATTGGTCAAAGTGGTGGTGGCTGGTGTCATTATGTAGGGCAAGAGAAATTACGTCCACAGGCAGGTTGGGCACCGATTGCATTTGCACTGGATTGGCAAAAGCCGCCACGGCATATGAATGGTACAACTTATTTCTATTTCCATACCGATCAGTGGCGTTATGAAAAAATTGAAGCTGACTCTTTATTAGCTGCTACGGCACAGGCAAATTACAAAGGTCATAACCTGGCTGATTACAATGTTGTTTCTCAGCGTTTAGGCTGGCTACCATCCTCACCACACTTTAACAAAAACCCGATGGATATTGTTAAAGATGCCGAAGCGGCAGGTGCTACAGATGAGAAGGGCGTTGCTGATTATATTGTTAAGCAGCTTAAATCTGGCGATATTAAATTTGCTGCAGAAGATATAGATGCCCCTGAAAATCATCCGCGCAATTTGTTTGTCTGGCGTGCTAACTTAATCGGCTGTAGCGCAAAAGGGCACGAATACTTCCTTAAACATTTGCTTGGCGCACAAAATGGCGTGATGCAGGATGTCCTGCCAGAAGCTAAGGGCGCAGAAATAAAATGGCATAAAGATGCACCGATTGCCAAACTGGATTTAATGGTGGATATTAACTTCCGTTTAAATTCGACCGGCGCGTATTCAGATATCGTATTGCCGACGGCGACCTGGTATGAGAAAAATGATTTGAATACCACTGATATGCACCCCTTTATTCACCCATTGACTCAGGCGGTTGATCCAGGCTGGGAATCACGTTCAGACTGGCAGATTTTTAAAACCATTGCTAAATCATTTTCAGAACTCGCTGAGAAACATCTAGGCGTGCAGAAAGATGTGGTGGCTTTGCCTTTATTGCATGATACCCCAGCTGAACTTGCTCAGGCGATGGATGTCAAAGACTGGAAACGAGGTGAATGTGAGCCTATTCCGGGTAAGACGATGCCAGTGCTGAAAGTGGTTGAGCGTGACTTTGCCAATACCTATAAAAAGTACACTGCATTAGGGCCGCTACTTCCCCAGCAGGGAAATAATATTAAAGGCATCGACTGGAATACTGAAAAAGAGTATGAGCATTTAAAAGCGATTAACTACACCATTAAAGAAGAAGGTGTTTCAAAGGGCATGCCTTCTTTAGAAGATGATATTAGTGTCTGTGAAACGATTCTTGCTTTAGCACCTGAAACCAATGGTGAAGTGGCCGTTAGATCTTGGAAAGCACTGAGTACTAAAACAGGGGTAGACCATACCCACCTGGCTTTAGCGCGTGAAGACGATAAAATCACTTTCCGTGATATTAAAGCGCAGCCGCGTAAGATTATTACTGCACCCACCTGGAGTGGTATTGAATCGGAAAAAGTCAGTTATAACGCCTGTTATACCAATATCCATGAGCATATTCCTTTCCGTACTATCACGGGGCGTGCCCAGTTCTATCAGGATCACCAATGGATGCGTGATTTTGGTGAGGCATTTTGTACTTACAAACCTGCTTTGGACATGCTGACGCTGACTGAAATGCTGGAAAAAATAGGTGATAAACCGCATTTAAAATTGAACTGGATTACACCACATGGAAAATGGGGAATTCATAGTACTTACCATGATAACCACCGTATGTTGACTCTGTCACGGGGCGGGCCGCATTTATGGATTTCTGAAACCGATGCTGAAAAAGTGGGCATTGAAGATAATGACTGGGTAGAAGCACTGAATATCAATGGGGCAACGATTGCCAGAGCAGTTGTTAGTCAACGTATTCCAGATGGTATGGCGATGATGTACCATGCTCAGGAGAAAAACGTTAACGTTCCAGGCTCTAATACCACCGGTAAACGCGGCGGCATTTTAAACAGTGTCACACGTGTTACCGTTAAACCAACGCATATGATTGGCGGCTATGCTCAGCTAAGTTATGGTTTTAACTATTACGGTACGGTAGGCTCGCAACGTGATGAATATGTTATCTTGCATAAAATTGAAAACCAGGATATTCAGTGGCTGGAAGAGCCATTAACAGCGGCTAGAGAAAAGCAGTTGAACCCTGAAGGTGTACCACAGGCACCTTATGCGCATGAGGAGGACTAATGCAATGGCAAGATGTAATAGCGGATAAATCATTACAGGATTTACCCTATAAAATCGAATTAAATGAATATGGAAAGATAGAAATGTCTCCTGCGTCTTTAATGCACAGTCACTTACAAGGTAGTTTAGCACACCTATTAGTGGCTGAACTAGGTGGTAAAATATTTACTGAGCTCGCTATTCAGACCCGACTTGGCGTTAAAGTTCCTGATGTTGCATGGGGGACAAAGGAGTATTTCCAACAACATTGTGAAGACATTTGCGCTACCTCTGCACCGGAAATTTGCATTGAAATTTTATCTCCATCAAATACAATGACCGAAATGCAGGACAAAATTTTATTGTATTTAGAAGCAGGAGCAGCTGAGGTTTGGCTGGTAGATAAACAAGGCTTAATTCGGTTTTTTAATGAGAATGGAGAACAAAAACACAGTTGTTTTACAAGTAAAATCACTGAGATTTAATGGTTTTTCAAAACAATTATTTAATGATTACTCTCATCCTCAGAAGTAATCGTACAAAAATAGCTAACCTTAGGAACGTGCACGCTCCTTAGCTAAAAAGGTGAAACAATAATGAAAGTAAGCGCAAATTTTTCGCTGGTCATGAACCTCGATAAATGTATCGGGTGCCATACCTGTTCTGTGACCTGTAAAAATGTCTGGACGAATCGTAAGGGAATGGAATATGCCTGGTTTAATAATGTTGAAACTAAACCCGGTATAGGCTATCCAAAAAACTGGGAAGACCAGGAAAAATGGAATGGTGGCTGGGAGTTACATAAAGGTCAACTGCAATTAAAATCAGGTAATCGACGCAATATTCTAAAGAATATCTTTATGAATCCGAATATGCCGACTATTGATGATTATTACGAACCGTTTACCTATGACTATGCCACCTTGCAAAATAGTGAATTAGTTGAAGCAACGCCAACCGCACGGCCACGATCTTTAATTGATGGACAGCGCATGGAGAAGATTGAATGGGGTCCCAATTGGGAGGATGATTTAGGCGGTAAATTTAAGCATCGTGGTGAAGACGTTAACTTTAGTAACATGGAAAAACAGGTGTATGGAGAGTTTGAGCAAACTTTTCTGATGTACTTGCCGCGCATGTGTAATCACTGCATTAACCCCTCTTGTGTGGCATCGTGCCCTTCGGGGTCTTTATATAAGCGCGAAGAAGACGGTATTGTTTTGGTGGATCAGGATAAATGTCGTAGCTGGCGTATGTGTATCAGTGCTTGTCCTTATAAGAAAATGTTTTACAACTGGGAATCCGGTAAAGCAGAAAAATGTACTGGCTGTTATCCGCGTGTCGAGTCTGGTTTACCCACCGTTTGTTCTGAGTCCTGTGTGGGACGAATTCGTTACAATGGCATCATGCTTTATGATGCAGATCGTATATCGGAACTGGCTGCTGTTGAAAATGATCAGGATTTATATCCAGCACAACTGGATATATTCCTTGACCCCAATGATCCAGAAGTGATTAAACAGGCGAAAAAAGATGGTATTCCAGAATCGTGGATGGAAGCGGCTCGTAACTCGCCGATTCGTAAGTTAATTGTAGACTGGAAAGTGGCCTTTCCATTGCACCCAGAATTCCGTACTATGCCGATGGTCTGGTATGTGCCACCTCTGTCGCCGGTACAATCACAGATTGATCAGGGTAATCTATCGACAATGGCGGATGGTGCGATCCCCAGCATTGAAACTTTGCGCTTGCCGATGAAATACCTGGCCAACATGTTTACTGCGGGAGACGAGAAACCCATAGTGGCGGCTCTAAAGCGCATGATTGCCATGCGCAGTTTTTATCGCTCTAAACATGTAGAAGGCAAGACAGATTTAGCCGTACTGGAAGAGGTCGGGTTAAACGAAGAGCAAGTGACTGAAATGTATCGCTATATGGCAATAGCTAATTACGAAGACCGGTATGTGATTCCAACCAGCCATGAGGAATTGCGCCAGGAAGACTTCCACAGTTTTCAGGGGCAAAATGGTTTCAGCTTTGGCAATGACGGCTGTAGTATTAGTGATAACGCTTCGATATTTCCAGAAAAACGTAAAAAGACCCATGATAATCTGGAGTTTGTCCGTTATCACCCAGCTGCTAAGCGTTCTGATGGGGAAGTCGTATGACCCAGGTGTATAAAGTTCTTGCTGTCTTATTAGAATATCCTAAAAAGGAGCTGGTCGAAAACTGGGATGAGATGCAGCAACTCATCTCAGAATTATCTAACTTGGAAGAGGAAGATAAAAATAAACTGACAAACTTTATTACATGGGCTTCGGAGCTTTCGCTGACTAAAATACAGGCGAAATATGTCGATAGTTTTGATATGACGGCAGAAAACTCACTGTATCTGACTTATCATTTATTTGATGAGCAAGACAGAGAAAGAGGGCCTGCACTCATTCAATTATCAGAACTTTATAAATCAACAGGCTTTGAAATTAGTGATGGTGAGTTGCCAGATTATTTACCACTCATTCTGGAATATGTCTCGACGATGGATGATGCTGCTAGTGCCCGTGAGTTTCTACAGCAAACGGCACAAGCCGCTGACATCATTGCCAGTAACCTTGAAAAGAATGCAAGCCCCTATGCGCCACTGGTCAGAATAGTGGAGCATCATGGCCTTTTAGCAGATATTGCAGCATAGGTATAGCTATGAATTTAACTAACTTGATTTTTGGGATTTATCCTTATATCGCACTGACTACCTTTTTAGTGGGCAGTCTGATTCGTTTTGATAGAGAGCAATACACCTGGAAAGCAGACTCCAGCCAGTTATTCGAAAAAGAACAACTGCAAAAAGGCAGTATTTTGTTTCATATTGGTGTGCTAGCATTGTTTATGGGGCATTTCGCCGGTTTAGTGATACCGCATACCTGGTTTTTAGCCATGGGTATCTCCGATATGATGCATCAGGTAGTTGCCATTTCTGCTGGTGCCGCGTTTGGTTCTCTGTGTATGATGGGCGGAGTGATTCTCTGGAAACGCCGTATGTACAACCCTCGGGTGCGAGCCAACAGTCGTTTTATGGATATTTTTATTCTTGACTGGATTTTGGTCACTCTAGGGGTAGGCTTATTAACTATTCCGGTGTCTATTTATCACGCATTCAATGGTGATGCATCAGTGATGATCGCATTAGCTGAGTGGGTGCAAAGTATGCTGGCCTTTAATTCTCAGGTTGAATATTTATCTGGCGTAGGGCTTATTTATAAACTACATTTATTTTTGGGTATGTCAGTGTTTTTCTTATTTCCCTTTACCCGCCTGGTACATGTCTGGAGCATGCCCCTAGGCTATATGTTTAGGCCATATCAGATTGTGAGAACGAAATTTGTGAAGCAGCGCTGATGAGAGTTTGTTATTGCTGCTGGACGGGGTATTTACCCCGCCCGTAACGTTTATTGTATAACTGTTCAGCTCCCCTCCTTATCAAGGGAGAGGTTTTATTAGAATAAAGGCTCCTCAACTCAACTCCCATTTTACAAAAGAGGATCTGGACGGTTGCTTTATGATTACTAGCACATTAACGATAAACGTTTGAAACGGGGTGAATACCCCGTCTCGCGAATAAATTACAAGTATTACAGTACCTGGTTTAAGCGATAATTTGCGAATTAAAACTTACTCACGCACTGGTTTTACTGTTTTTAAATAATAACGACAGATTATTAAAAAAGAAATAAGGATTTTAAGTGGAATTTAAATATAAAGAACCTGTGACAGGTTTTAGTGATGGTTTGGTGGTACTAAAATCGTATCATGAAGATTTTATCGAGCACGGAAATAAATTACTGCAACTGGTCGCAAATCTTAAACAATATGGCATGAATGAAGCCTATGCAAATGAATGCATGGCGACCTATTGCCATTATGATCATGCGACATTTTTACATCACCAAGATGAAGAGCAAGGCTTATTCCCATTATTACTAGGTAGCTCTGCACTTGTCGATGGCATGATAGAACGACTCATGCTGGATCATGAAGAAATTGAAAAAGCCTGGAAATTAATAGCCGAACAATTAAAACAACCGGACAAAATTACAAATTTTGCAGCCTTACAGCATTCCACAATAGAGTTTGAAAAATTATTACGAGCGCACTTAACTCGTGAAGATGAAGATTTTTCACCTCATGCACAGGCTATTTTAAATGATAAGCAAAAAGCAGTGGCAGGGGCAAAAATGGCGGATTTAAGACATTTATCGGTATAAGTTTTTCTCGTTTGAATGTTCCTCACATTGAGCGGGTATGGTTTTATATTTTTCGATTAATCTTTAATTTAAAAAC
>CAZLLL010000062.1:0-10307 GCA_964560255.1 uncultured Methylomonas sp. | reverse complement strand
GCCCACCCTACTTATTTTGTAAAGGAGTTGTCCCGTATTAAGTTGGTAGCCTAATAATTAGAGTGTTATGGGAATCCGTATAAATAATAAAAATATAATATTAGAAATCGGGTATTTTTACTGCATGTAACGCATTGATTTTAAATGATTCTACATAAGTCATTGAAATCTACTAAACTTAGTATAACCATTTGTTTTTAAATTAAAAGTTAATCGAAAAATATAAAACCATACCCGCTCAATGTAGGATTTTACAAAGGGAGATCTGAACGGTTACTACCCATATGTGCCTATAATTGCTTTAATACACGTCCCGCAGCAGCAATAGTCGCGACTATATCTGCATCACTGTGCGCCGCTGAAACAAAACCCGCTTCAAAAGGGGATGGTGCTAAATAAATACCTTCTTGCAACATACCATGAAAAAACTGTTTAAATAATTCCTGATCACAACGCATCACCTGTGCAAAAGTACGAATAGGGTCATCTTGGGTAAAAAATAGACCAAACATACCACCAACAACATTAATAGACATACCTATATTTGCAGCAATAGCCTCTGCTTGTATGCCTTCAGCTAAAGTCTGTGTTTTTGCGGCTAGTTGCTGGTGAAAATTAGATGCAGAGATTAACTCTAATGTTTTATGACCTGCCGCCATGGCTACAGGGTTACCTGATAAAGTACCGGCTTGGTAAACAGGCCCTACAGGTGCTAATGAGGACATAATTTTATGTGAACCACCAAAAGCCCCTACGGGCATTCCACCACCAATTATTTTTCCAAGTGTGGTTAAATCAGGCTGCACATTATACAATCCTTGAGCGCAATGCTTATCCACTCGAAAACCAGTCATCACTTCATCAAAAATCAGTACTGTTCCAGACTGATCACACACGTCACGTAAGGTTTGCAAAAAACCGTCAACAGGTGGAATACAATTCATATTTCCAGCAACGGGTTCGACAATGATTGCGGCAATTTGCTCACCGATCTCAGCAAAAGCCTGTTTTACGCCTTCGCTATCATTATATGTTAGGGTCACTGTATCTTTTGCAACAGCCACAGGTACGCCTGGCGAACTTGGCACACCTAAAGTTAAAGCGCCTGAACCTGCTTTAACCAGTAACGCATCGGAGTGGCCATGATAACAACCTTCAAATTTTACAATCTTGTCGCGTCCTGTATACCCACGCGCAAGACGAATTGCACTCATTGTTGCTTCTGTTCCTGAGCTCACCATACGTATTTGTTCAATTGATGGTACCAGTTTACATATCTTCCTGGCCATCAAGGTTTCGAGTTCGGTTGGTGCGCCAAAACTCAGCCCTTTTGCAGCGGTTTCATTCACTATATCTAACACAGCTGGGTGTGCATGGCCAACAATCATTGGCCCCCATGAGCCCACATAATCAATATACTGCTTACCTTCGCTATCATATAGATAAGCACCTTTGGCATGGTCAATATAAACGGGTGTACCTCCTACACCGCTAAAAGAGCGGACAGGAGAGTTAACGCCTCCAGGAATAACATCTTTGGCTTCGGAAAATAAAATAGCGGATTCAGTCATGTATTATCTCACTTATAAGGATATATTTAAGCTATTCTGCCACAGACTAAGGTTTAGTAATAGCTAACTTAGGGAGCTGGAAATAAATAATCGTCCAATATTGGATGATTATTTATTTCCATCTCCCTTATTCGGAAAAATGACTATAAACTTAAGACGGGACAAATTTATATCCTATTGAAAACCTATCCCACCTTAAAGTTAACTTGAGAGTCAAAAGTTCTTGTAACCAGCTGAAATAATTGAATATTAAAAATCTTTATTATTAATGGGGAGATTTTTAATAGATTAATTATTTCAATGACTTATAGGGGGTGGTGCGTTTCAAAACTACAAATTCTTTGAGAACTTTGAACTCTCCAGTTAAAGTTAAAGACAATACACTGAGACGAGTTACGTAGATACTCTCTTAAAACGCAAGGGTTAAATTAGAAAATATCAACCAATTTTTAGTACAAAATCATGGTAATCGTAAGTTTTATCTATATGGTTTTCAAAGTTTATTCTGTCGTAAAAATCCAGTCGTACAGGTCGAATTTATTTCGTGCATGATCCTAAAAATTTGATTGTTATTTCTCTCAACAAGTTAAACAAAAAATTTAAATTTGGGCTACCAACTTAAGACGGGACAAATTTATATTATTGAAAACCTATTCCATTTAAAGTTAGCCCCCTTCTTAAAGACAATAAATTGAGATAAGCTGCGTAGGTTGGGGTGAGGTACGAACCCCAACACTTTAGTTGTGATATTTTGTTGGGGTTCGTACCTCACCCACAACCTACGCCTTTAAACGAATAGTCTACAAATATTAAGTATGTCCCGTCTTAAGTTTGTAGCCTAAATTTGCAGTGCCAATACCAAAGCCTATTTTTTATATTAACTTGTTTTTTTTAAACAACTTATTGTTAGTAAAATTGAAAGATGAGTAAAGTTATTTAGTCCTCATTCCATAAGTACTTAGATCAATATGTCGTGCCGTCATATTCTCTGAATTTTCTACGCTGCCGAAGTATAAGTTCAGCATCACTATCTATAGACTCTTCTCTCTGCTCCTCAGTCTGTATCTCTAAGCCGTTATAGTCTCTTATGACTTGATCAGTACTCGGTGTGAATACATCTTCATCATAATAAATACCTGTGAGTTTACGTTTAAATTCATCTGTGACTAACCTAGCATCAAACTTATTAGCTATCACACGGGGAGTAATAATAACAATCAACTCACCTTTAGCTACAGATTTTTTCTGGGAGCCAAACAACCACCCGAGATAGGGAATATCTTTCAAGAAAGGAATTCCGACATTATCATAAGTATTCGTTTCCCGTATTAAGCCACCCAGCACTATACTTTCACCATTAATGACAGCAACCGTGGTGCTTATCTCTCTCTTTAAGATAGTAGGTGTGTTGGGAGCCCCCGCTGTTGGAGTAGCATTATTCACTTTCTGCTCTATTTCTAAAATCACCACACCACTAGCATTTACTCTAGGTTTTACCGTTAAGATAACCCCGGTGTCAAGTTGTACAAAACTGTTTACAATCGTACCTCCTCCAGAATTATTGGATTCAGATGACTGGAAAGGCACTGAGTCACCGACGTTAATTCTCGCTTCTTTATTGTTTAAAACCATCAAAGAGGGCGTTGAAAGTACGTTAATTTTCTTGTCCTTGGCTAAAGCATCAAACGTTAACCTAATGTTCTCTGCTGCACCACTTAAAGCATAAGAAAACCCCCCCGTAGCTGCGCCTGCCGCAGTGTCTGCCAGACCCTCTATAACGCTTCCCAGAGCACCACCTCCGCCCCCTGGTACATTACCACTATTAAAAGCCCATTGCAATCCGTACTCCAGGTTATCCGTTAGCGTCACTTCAACAATAGTCGCATTAATTAATACCTGTAGAGGCATTACATCCAAATGTTTAATAATTTTACTCAGCATACGATATTGCTGAGGTTCAGCTAAAATAATAAGTGCATTATTGGGTTCGTCGGCGATAATAGTCACGCCTTCCAAGGAGGTATTACCCTGACTTCGACTGGTAGTGATTTGTGCTATTTTTTTAGATCGACGCGTTTTATTAGAAAGCCTCGCTATTTTTTGTCCGGGTGCCACCGAGATAGATTTACTTTTCGTCGGTGCAATTCCACTAATCACCGAGCTTAATGTCGCGGCTAATTCGGTAGCATCGACATGTTGCACTTTATAAACAATAACACCGCCCTCACCAATCACACCATTTTGCTGATCCAGCCTTCTTATCCATTTTTCTGCTTCTCTTAAATAGGCTTTTTGCTGCGAAATAACCAGTATGGCATTTAAGTGTTTAATCGTGATAAATCGAATCATTCCTGAAAGTGGGTTTTGCTCCCCTTTATTAAATATATTTTCGATATCGACAACAGTACTGCCTACTTCTGTATTTTCTAGTGGAAATAAACCAAATGACATCCCTGCCAGATAATTGACATCAAAGGTATTGACCAGATCAATAATTTTTTCCAATTCTTCCCGTGTCCCTGCTACAAATAAAATATTCCTCGTGGGATCAATTCTTAATATCGCATTTTTAGGTACTACGGGCTTAATGATCTCAGCCATATCTATAACACCCACATAGGCAAGGGGAATGATTTTAATTTGATAGCCTGTTACTAGTTTGTCATGGTTGTTTAATGAGACATTCGCCGCATGAATACCCTTGGCCTCTGGCTCTATTCTATAAATACCTTCATGCTTAATCAAGACTGCGCCATTCATACGTAATATCATTTCCAGTGTCGGCAATAGATCATCTTTGTACAAAGGTTTAGTCGTCTGTATAGTGATAGTCCCTTTTACTTTCGGACTGATAATATAATTCTCACCGAGCTCATCACTGAGAATTATTTTACAAATTTCACCAATATCTGCCGCATCAAAACTCAAACCTCCTAGAGCACTGCCCTGTGATTTAACGGCTGTTTTTTTAGCGGGTTTAGTGGTGAATTTTCCACTCCCAAGATAAGATTTATTGCTCATCGCCGGAGTGCCACCTTCTATCTCTTCGCTATTTCCTAATTGCGCAAACATGACCGTTGCATTATCATCCGTTGCTTCTGGATTTTCCTTGTCAGCATTATTAGCCGATATAGTGTCTTGCTCTAGCGGCAAGTCTTTCTGAATGGGTATTTTGATACCCAATTTTGGCCCCAGGTGAATTTTGTTCAGTGACTCACAAGCTGTCAAGAAAAGACTACTGATTATTAGCACACTGAAAATACTGAATGTTTTTTGATAAGAATTCATTCTTACTTTTTATTTTTCCGATTAAAAGGGTTGGTTCTTTTAGTTCTTTTGCTTTTTTTTCTGCGCTTAGAGGCTGCTTTATGCTTACGTGGTTTTCTTAATGGGAGTGGTTTAGTTTCTTTTCCGGAAGAAATAATAATGTGGTCAGTGAGTACTTCCTTAAGCACCCATCCATTATGAATCTCATCACCTGGCTTACGCCGCTTAAACTTTTTTTCACTATCATTGCTCTCATTATCGTCAGGCTTTGGATGTGGATCCTGAAAAAGTGCGTAAACATTGTTCGTGGTATTGACAATGCCAATAAGGATAAAAGAAATGTCTTCAATGACCTTTTCTTCTACCTCGGACTCTTTCGCAGATTCCTCATCACTCAGCACAATAGGCTTCCGCTCATTAAAAAACAGGGGTCTTTCAACCAGCTCGCTATATTCATCCAAGGTTTCTTCGCTGACAAACGAGCTAGGAATATCTTGCAGTGTAAAGCCTGCGCTACCAACATTCTCTATCTCTTGCAAAAGTTGTGCACGAATACTCTCACCGTAGTGAATTTGCGCACCGATCAGTAAAAGCAATATGACACTGAAAATGGTGAAAATAAACGTAAGCGTGTATTCCCATTTAATGGCTGCCATTACATTTCTTTCCTCATATAATTGGAAACCTCAAGAGTCACTATCACTTTATCTGTTTGTTCCTGTTTACGTGTCTTTCTGTTACGTTTTTTTCGACCAGGAATGATCGTCAGGTTTTCAATCATCATGAGTGGTTTTTCAATATCAATTTCAAATAAAAGAATCTTCAGCATCTCCATATCGCCTGTCAATTTTACTTTTACAGTGATACGTAAGAGACCACTTTGATCTTTATTTGGGAGCACTTGTGTGCTACTAATCTCACCATCTGCATCCTGCACCATTGCTTTGATACGTTTCTGTAGCTCTGCAGCCGCAAGCGCAGGTGTCGCTTGATCATTAAAATAGCCTAGTTCATTAATTTCTTTTCGACCTTTTTCTATTTCAATTAAAACCTCATCACGGCTTGCGATGACTCTCTGGTAACGTTTATCTCTAAAAATCTGCTCATCAATATCGTCTAGCGTTGTTGTCAGGCTACTATACCAAGGTATAAATATCAGTAGACCTATGCTAATTATAATAAACAATAGCAGGCTAATTGCTAACCAGCGTTGTTGTTTGTTACTCAGTGTCTGCATTGACATCACTTATTTTTTTGTATCACTTGTGTGGATATTTTAAATCGCTCTCGTCCCGTTCGATTATCTTTGGTGACCGGAGAAATAAACTTTGTACCACGAAACAGCTTGGTTTTTTCTAGCGAACCGATTAAATTCGAGGCATTCTCAGACTGTCCAGATAATTGTAAACTGTTATTAAAATAGCGTAAGTTCGACACCCAGGTATCATCATTAAAAATATGGCTTATCGTGTTAATTATTTTTATCATTGATGGTGCTGCACTCTTTTTGTCAATAATGGTTTGTGTGGCTTGATACAAGTAATCAATGCTTTTTTTAGAATCTTCTATCTCTAATGCGACTTTTTCTACTTTGCGAACATGCTTTTTCAATTCAATTAAACTATCATCTGCTATTTTCAGTGGAAAAATCATCAGCGCAGTAAACAAAACAAGAGTAACCAGTATTGAGCCTAGCAGGATAAACAATGGCTTTTTACTCACTTTCTGGCATTGCTCTTTAGGCAATAGATTATATTGCTCACTCACACTCTCTGGCATATCAATATAAGCAGCTGAATCAGCATAAAAAGGCTGTAAACCCAGACCTAAACATTGCTCATACATAACATCCAGACTTGCTTTCTGAGTCAGTATTAACACTAGATGAATAAGAGCACTGTTATTCGCAGGGCCAATTTTAATCACATCAAAATAGACTTGCTCCTTATTAAAAGGCGTATAACGATCCAGTTCATAGCTCATCACCTGATGCAGGTTATCTGCTGCTGCGGCAGGCAAAAATACATCCTGAATAATGGATAAGTTCTCAGGGACGCGCAAAACAATTTTTGCATCGCTGTATTGATTATTGCTTGCAATTAAGTTGTGTATTTCTTCTTTTGCCAGTTCATTGAACTCAAATTTTCCCAGAAATATTTCTTGCTGATAATTGATGTAACTTATGCTGGCGCTAGCGACTTTAATCTCTACCACAATTAAACTTTTTCTGCGTGCCAGCGCATCAAGGAATTTCTGCGGTAAAAGAAAACTTAACTGACCTCCCCACCATTTAAAAAACTGCGCGAAATCGATTTTACTATCCAGCTTTAACATACTAGTTTACGACCCTTTCATCATTCGCGGGTGTAAATAAGGACGGCATTTGATAGCCTGCCGACCACTTGACAATCACAAAAGGCAAGCCATTTTTTGCTCTGGTCTTTTGTATGACAGCCATCAACTTTTCACTGATATTTTTGTCTATCATTGCTTCCGAAACAATCATAAAAACATTACTCTTACTGCCACTACCCTTATACCAGTCAGGTTTGGCAATAGGTTCTCCATTTTTTTCATTATTAACTCTTTGTTGTAAATATTCATCGACCATTTCTTTGCTAGCATCCGGCAGTGTCAACAACATGGCTCGTGTTGCTGTTGTCGGATTAATTTCTTTATTTTTTGTATAGACACTGATCAGATCTTCAAGCTGTTGATAAATTTTTGCAGTCATACCCAGAACCATTTGCAGCTCTTCTATACTTTTAAAATTAGCATTACGTGGCTCATATTTTAAATCTGCATCAATATAATGCTGTTTTTCTGCTCCATTTAGCCTATGCAAGTCATTTTTATCTCGCCAATCAATAATGGCATCACTTAAACTATCGACTAAGCTCTCATCAATATTTAATGAGTCCAATAGCTGTTGTAATTGTTCTTTAGTCGCCAGGTTGATATTTAATTTACCAGATTCGTCCGCTATTTGAATGCGCACTCTTGTGCCTGCATATTCAATTTCATACAAACTATCAAAAGCCTGCCAACGCGATTCTTTATCTTTTACCAGAAGCATTAAAATAGCATAGTTTATGCCTGCCTCTGCTATTGCGGCTGCTACTGCTTTTTCCTTTGCGCCTGATGTAATCGCTGTTTCTCGCTGTATTGTCAGGGAAAAACTGCTTGCCATAATGGTTAATAAAGTGATCACCCATAAAACCACAATCAGTGCCAATCCTTTATGTTTGTTCATGGGTTAACAAATACGCCGTTAACAATACCCATTGAGTTCCTTTTTCTGCCGCTAGCAGCTTCCCCTAAGGCTTTATCAACTTTTAAGGAAACAACTAACTGCGGCCAGACATCGCCATTGATTAACTCAACATCTATACTTACCAGACGTGGCAAACGTTCTCGCTCTAACCAGTCGTCTTGCCAGGAAGAATTATCATCTTCTCCGGCATCATCACCCTCAGGGCCAAAATAGGCAAAACTCAAACGACGAATTTTCTCTAGTATCACCACTTGCTCTTCACTCCATTCCTCAGCATCATCACCTTGCGGAAAAAATGGCTGAATATCAACTAGCAACGCCTGTCCTTCCTCACCTGACGATTGTTTCATACTCAGGTTAAAAAGTTGCAAGCCTAAACGACTCGCACTGGCAGGCATTGCAGAAACAAACTGTAATTTCTGTTTATCTCCCTGAAAAGAAAATTGTGGGTCTTCAAAAAAATCAGCATCTAAAGGTAAAGTTGCATGTAGTTTATTGCGTAAAAAATTCTGCACTATCGCCGCTTCACTCACTTGCGCTATTTTTTTCTCACCTGCATTCCAGTTTTGTACACATATTCTTAAACTGGCAAATAGCAGCAACATCATAATGCTCATAATGCTCATGCCAAGCAATACTTCTAGCAAAGTAAAGCCTCGTTGTTTTGCAGTCATCACTGATTTCATGTCACTATTCACTCCCCCTCTGGAAAATATGGATTGAGCAAAGATTTTCTAATAAAACTTCCCCCTCTAACCCCTCCTTGTCAAGGAGAGGGACTGAACGGTTACGATTTCATTGTTCTTTTGCTAACTTAAGCGTGGTTAATTCAAGCTGACGATTATTTTTTCCTGCTGACCATTCAACTCTGACTGTGACCTGATAAGGTGTTAGCGGCACAACGTCAGCATTTAGTCCTGTTTGTTCTATATCAAAAAGCTTTATTTGCACAGACCAGAAATATTTATCCTGAATCGTTCCTTGTTCAGCCCCATCGTCCAGCTTATCTTCGACACCTGCAGCAGCAAGCTTTGATTGGGCAATAATAACGGCCTGCTGATACTCTTCCATGACTATAGTGCGCCGTAAACCCCCGGAAAATATATTAAGTAATATGCCTAAAGCAAAAGCCAGTATCGAAAAGGCAACTAATATTTCCAGTAAGGAAAAGCCCTGCTGATTGCATGATTTACCAATCTTCAATTTCCACTTTTCCTGTTAACCAGTTAACATCCAACTGGCGTTTACTTTCTGCCAGCTCTAGTGTAATACGTCCGCCTGTCGAAGAACCATCGGCAAAAAACCGAAATCCTCCTTGCTGATCATCTATAAGTTCTGATTGGGCAATATCTAATGTGACTTCAATCTCCTTAGATAACTGATAGAGCTTATTCTTATCGGTAATTTTATAGCTATTATCATTTAAATTGATTAATAGCCTACTTTCCTTGCCAAAGCTTAGTGCATGACCGCGCGCAAATCTAAGCGCAGAAGCCAGCTCTCGCGCTGCACTATTTAAGGTAGCAGTCTGATTTCCAGAGCCAATATTAGGTGCAACCACTGCAGCAGCCAAGGCAACCACAACAATGACTATCAGTAATTCGACTAAGGTAAAACCTTGTTGTTGAGCTGATTTCAGTCCATACATACCAGGCGGCGAATTATTAGATAGCGCACTGAAGTCCGCTCTACAGCCCACTCTAAAAATTATTCCCAACTATTAATATCCTGATCTTCGCCATCACCACCCGATGCATTATCTGCGCCATAAGAAGATAAATCAAAACGACCATGCTCACCAGGAGAAGTGTAATGATAATCATAGACCCACGGATCTTGAGGAACCTTGCTTTTACGTAAATAAGGGCCATTCCATGCACGAGCACTGGAAGGCTTTTCTACTAAAGCTTGCAAGCCTTCGCTGGAGGTAGGATATCGCCCCACATCCATACGGTACATATCCAGTGCTCCCGCTAAATCTTCAATTTGCACTCGGGCTGTTTTGGTTTTAGCACCGCCTAAATGTTTCATGACCTGTGGTCCCACGAGGCCAGCCAGCAAGCCAATAATGGCTAACACCACCAATAATTCAATCAGGGTAAAACCGTGTTGCTTATTATTTTTCATTTTCTTCTCTTTGTTTAGGAATGGGAATCAAATAACGTGTGCATTCTGACTTGTCTTTTTGTTCGCCT